>JAGODU010000052.1 GCA_017998095.1 Prolixibacteraceae bacterium
TGCCATTTCACGGTAAGCTTTCTTAACCTCATCATCACTGGCTTCAGGATCAATTTCCAGTATTTTATATGCAGCATCTGCATTCTTGATAAACATTGCTTTTATTGATTCGTAGTCTTGCTGGGATATACCCATTGAAACTCCGATATGAGCAATAATTTTATATTCTTCATTAGTAATTGTGCCGTCAGCATTGGCAATTCCAAAGAGGAAATGCATTAATTCAAGCCTTGAAGAATAATCCATATTTGCCCTTATCTGATGGCAGACATCAGTAACCGGAATGTTTTGCTGCAAGAGATCATAAAGTAATTTAATAGCCTCATTTGCAGATTGTAGACCGAAATTGCGGGTGAAAAATTCTTTAACGTAATTCAGTTCCGACTTCATTGTTTTGCCATCAGCCTTCATAATAGCAGCAACAAGAACAAGCAGGCTCATTGCATAGCCTCCTGTGGTCGGACGACCGGCCGTACTGTATGGATTGCCTTGTCCATAAGGATTTTGAACTCCCTGCCCGGAAGAAGCAGCATCGAAAGCTGATCCCAACATAAAACCTAAGATTGCACCAATAGGACCAAGTGTAAAAGCACCAAGACCTGCTCCAATCCATTTACCGAACTTTGCCATTATGAAATAAGATTATTGTGAATTTTTAAAACTTGAGGTATAAGCATTTCTATATCATTGTTAACGATAACAAAATCAGACTTGCTGATTTTATAATCATCGCTTAATTGATTATTCATTCTTTCTATAACTTTTTCGCGAGAAACATTATCTCTTTCCATCACTCTTTTAATTCTTAACTCTTCGGGAGCATAAACAGTAATAATTTTATCAAACAATTCAGATGCTCCTGATTCAAATACAATTGCTGCTTCCTGGATTACATACCTTGTCGTTTGTTTTTCTGACCATTTATAGAAGCTATTACGAACCGCAGGATGAACAATTCCATTAATTTTAAGTAGTGCAATATTATCATTGAAAATTAAATCTGCCAATTTTTTTCGGTGAATGTCACCATTTGGCAAGTAAACTTCATTTCCAAAGGCAGAAATAATATTATTCTTAACATCAGGGTCTTTCTTCATTAATCTGTTTGCTTCGGAGTCGGCATTAAAAACAGGTATGCCTAAATTTGAAAAAATCCTGCATACTATAGATTTACCGGAACCAATACCACCAGTGATAGCAACCTTAAGCATATTATTTCCTTTCGATGATAAATTCAACAGAAGAAGGCTGATATTTAATGATTCTAACGTTAGGAGGAGTTTTTAATACTTTAACGGGAATTTGACGAGAATCAGGTTTAATATCGTTGTAATCAATGCTTATTTGAAAATCAGAAGGTGAAATGTTTTTAAACTGGTTTAGGGCAATAATGCAATTCAGTTCAACTTTACCCGGAAAAGTTACAATATTAACACTATCTGGGACATTCAGTTTAGTAACACTTACCTTTTCAATATATTCAGTATATTGAGATACAGGTATTTCAACCTGTACTTTTTCAGGAGTCACATCCAGATCCTCATAAATTTTCAGAGAAATATTCTTTTTAAATGAACTGTTAAGCCGACCGGTTTTGATATCCTCAGTATAAATATACTTTAAAGTATCCAATACAGAAGATGGACCTGTAACTGTTACACTTTGAGGAGTAAACTTAATAGAATCGGACATAAAGTATTGATTATCAAATTCAGTAGTTATGTTTGATGCTACTTTTACTTTTTTCCCTATGACATTATCGAATGAAAAACGAATAGTGTCGGGGTATAAATCTAAAATAGAAATATCGGCATCGAGCTGATCAGTAATCTGATAAATGTATTCATCGGGCAGGATAATTAAATCACCCTGGATTTGATTATCGAATTTGCTGTTAGTGAAAGATTTGATATTGAAATTCACCGGATAAATGGATGCATTTATTTTATAGCGGAGAAGTGTGAATCCCCGGGCTTTTATTTTTGCTCTGAGTTTAGAAGGAGGAGTTGATATAAGGTTTTTGTTTTTGGGGAAATTAGTAAACTGAACAGGAATCATTACATAATTCTCGTATTGCTTTTCCATTGCATTGATGAACCATAAAGAAGCAGCAATAAAAAGGCAAATCATAAAAATAAAAGGTCTGTTATTTTCTTTAAGTTTAGATTTAATCTGATTATGTAAGCTTTTACCTGACATGAAGTTTGTTAGTCGTAATAAACGGTGTAAAGGTAATAAAATGAAGTCAGATTTTATTATTGAGCATGCTTATAATAAAAAATGTCATTCCGGAATTAATAATTAATACCAAAATGACATTTAATGAAAACCAAGGATTATAAGTCCTTATTTCTGTGGCTGTTGTAAGTCGGTTGGGTCTTTTATAACGCTACCTTTATCAACAGTTAATTTAGTATTTTCATCTACTTGTAAAACAACAGTAGTATCAGTAGTGTTAACGATTTTACCATAAATACCACCGGTTGTAATAACTTTATCTCCCTTTTGAAGAGATTCGCGGAACTTTTTCAATTCTTTCTGACGTTTAGCCTGTGGTCTGATCATGAAGATCCAGAAGATAACTAGGATAAGGATTAAAGGTAAGAACATTCCCAGCGGGCTTTGCGCTTGACCTCCTTCTGCAGGCTGAGGACTAGCCATTAAAATGATATACAATAAGTTCATGTTGTAATTATTAAATTGTTTATTTTATACTTGATTATTTATTTTATATATAAGACATCAATCTTGTTTTCTCAATTATAGTGAATTAAAATCAAATATCGATTTTCTACATTCACTTAAATATCAAAAATAGATATTAATTAATTTATTACAAATATATGTAATTAAATCAATCAGTTTCTCCGATTAATCCTCTTCCGGTTTTAGACACTTTTCCTTCGTCTTTCAGACTTTTCAAAATTTTATCCATAATACCGTTTATGAAAGTCTGACTTTTAGAAGTGCTGTAATATCTGGCAAGATCAATATATTCATTCAAAGAAACCTTAGTAGGTATAGAAGGGAAGTACAAGAATTCACAAAGGGCAAGTTCCATAATCAGTACATCGATAAATGCAACTCTTTCAAGATCCCAGTTTCTAAGATGTTTTTTAATTATTTCGCGGTGTTCTTCAGCATTGAGGACAGCCTTTCTGAAAAGATTCCTGGCAAATTCCCTATCTTCTTCATCCTTAAATAAAGGCATAAGCCCTTTAGAGTCAGTCGTTAAAGGTTTGAATTTGCTAATAGTTTTGATGATCATACCAACAACAAATTCAACATCATCATTCCAATAGATACTTAATTCTTCAAGAATCAGATAAAGATCATCTTCAACAGCAAGGATATTTGTAAGGAAGAACTCTATAATTTCTCTGTCTTCAACGATAGTACTGTCAGTTGCAGACATATATTTTTGGTACTGATCAGACTCAGTAAGCTGAGTATAAAGTTTTTTAATAAGTTCAGGATAATTTATCCATGTCAGTTTTGACTTTTCAAGATATGAATTCAGGGAATTATTTTCAGAAAGTTTAACAAGAATCTGATTATTGACTAACCTCATATTAGGATTAAGGTCTTCCCGTGTAGGCATCTTCTTATTTTTATTCAGTTCAATACGATTAAGAGCAAAATTCCTTAATTCGACAAGCATCTGTAATAGAAGATGATAAAGGTCGTAAGATTTGTTAATACTGTAAAATAATTCTTTTTCGGCAAGATTAATTGTCTGGTCCGGGGATGAATGGAATGCATATAATGATTGCATTACCTTGATTCTGATTATACGTCGACTTATCATTAAAAAGAACTGGTTTTATTCTTCAGCAAAATTATACAATTTTTACATTAGAAAACTACAGTTTTTGCGATAGAGCATCTTTTTAACATTTAATTGATTTTATCATTAATATTCTCTTGTGAGAATTCTTCATCAGCAACCGGGGTTTCATCATCGTCGTCAGGTTCATCTTCCCATTCAAATTTCTGACGAGGGGGTCCGTATTTATAAAATAGTAAGGCAAGTACAGTACCGGAGATAGCACCCATAAGGTGTCCGTCCCAGGAGATTTTTGGATCAAAAGGGAAAATTCCCCATATGAAACTTCCATACAGAAAAGTGACAATCAGTGAAATAGTAAGCAAACGGAGGTCTTGCCGTAAAACACCTGACAGGAACAGAAAAGCAGTAAGACCGTATATTATTCCGCTGGCGCCAATATGCCATGCTTCGCGGCCTCCAAGCCATAAAAGTACACCGGAGAGGAAATAATTAATAATAAATATCCTGAGGGCCATTTTTCTGTAGAAGAAAAAGAGGGCAGTAGCCAGAACAAAGAATGATGCTGTATTGCCTGAAAGATGTCCAAAATTACTATGAATCAACGGGGAAGTAAGGATTCCTATTAATCCTTCAAAATTTCGGGGATAAACGCCTAATTTAACAAAGCTTACATCTGAGAATATTTCAACAATTTTTATAAGCCAGATTATTAAGACAAATAAAGATGGTACAACAAGACTATATTTGAAAATTTTCTTTTCAAGTTGGACTATTTCCGGAGAAACAGGTTGTGGGTAATATCTAAAGGTCAGTCTTCCCATTCAGTAGTTTTTCAAGGTAAGAGCAGAAACCATTAATATCATCTTCAGTTGTATCGAAAGAAGTCATCCAGCGGACTTCATGTTTACTTTCGTCCCAGGGATAGAAGAAGTATTTCTCTTGAAGCAGATTACTTATTTTATCATCCAGAATGGCAAATACTCCATTTGCCTGGACTTTTTGAGTAACGGTAATACCAAGACTTTTGATTTTTTCTTCAAGCATTCCGGCCATTTTATTAGAGTGGGCAGCATTTTTTTCCCAAAGCCTGTTTTCCAGATATTCAATAAACTGAGCAGAGATAAACCTCATCTTAGAGTAAAGCTGGGCAGATTGTTTTCTGAAATATTTAGCATTTTTGGAAAGACTTTTATTGAAGAAAATAACAGCTTCGCCAAACATCATTCCGTTTTTAGTGCCACCGAATGAAATAACATCAACCCCGACATCTTTAGTAAAAGCTTTGAATTCAAGGCCTAAGCTTACAGCTGCATTGGCAATTCTGGCACCATCAAGATGTACATACATATTATGCTTGTGAGCGAGATCACATATAGATTTTATTTCGTCGACAGAGTACAGTGTACCAAGTTCGGTAACCTGTGAAATAGAAATAAGTCCGGGTTGAGAATGGTGTTCGAAATCGAATCCATGAAGATGAGGAATAATCAGTTCCGGGGTTAGTTTGCCATCAGGAGTATCAACAGGAATAATTTTACAGCCGGAAGCTTTTTCAGGGGCACCGCATTCATCAACCATTATATGAGCTGATGATGGAGTGATTATAGAATTGAAAGAGTTGGAAAGGGTAGTGATTGATAATACATTAGCTCCTGTTCCATTAAAGACAAAGTAAATATCGCAGTCATCACCAAAGTATTTATGGAAAGCAGACTTACATTTTTCAGTATAAATATCATCGCCATAGCCTATTACGTGGCCTGAGTTTGCATTTTCTATAGCTTTCAGTATATCAGGATGGACACCTGAATTATTGTCGCTGGCAAAACCTCTTGGATTCATTTTTTAAAATTTAATATCTGTCAAATAAAGCTAAATATAATATTGGGAGATTTTAAAATCCTAAAATATGAATTTTTATTAAAGCTTTAATTAAAATGGGATCAATAGTTTTAGTAAAATATCAGGAGAATTATTAATTAAATGTTGAAAAGTTAATAATCTATGGCAAGGATGTTAAGATTACAATCTTTATATTTGGAATCAATTAAAAGAATATGGAAGAGTTTATTGTATCTGCGCGAAAATACAGGCCTTCAACCTTTTTATCGGTTGTAGGACAGCAATCTATTACTGCAACTTTAAAGAATGCTGTTAAGAATAATCAGATGGCACATGCATATTTGTTTTGCGGACCGAGGGGAGTTGGCAAGACAACATGTGCAAGAATTTTCGCAAAGACAATCAACTGTAGCAATATCACTGAAGATTTTGAATCGTGTAACCAATGTGATTCGTGCTTATCATTCAATGAAAACAGATCTTTTAATATACATGAGCTTGACGCAGCTTCAAATAACTCTGTTGATGATATTCGTCAGATAACTGATAAAGTGAGAATTCCGCCTCAGGTTGGAAGATACAGCGTGTATATAATCGATGAAGTTCATATGTTGTCCCAGAGTGCTTTCAATGCATTCCTGAAGACATTGGAAGAGCCGCCAAAACATGCAATATTTATTTTAGCAACGACAGAAAAACATAAGATTCTGCCTACAATTTTATCTCGCTGTCAGATATTTGATTTTAATAGAATTAAGAACTCAGATATTGCTGATCAAATAAAATTTGTGGCAGCGAAAGAAGGGATTCAAATAGAAGAAGCAGGGGTAAATATTATTGCTCAAAAGGCTGATGGTGCTATGCGTGATGCACTTTCAATATTCGACCAGATTGTAAGTTTCTCGGGTAAAAATGTTACATATCAGGATGTTATATCAAACCTGAATGTTCTTGACTATGATTACTACTTTAAACTTACAGATTGCTTTTTAAAATCAGAAATATCAGAATCACTGCTTATTTTCAATGAAATATTGGAAAATGGGTTTGATGGATTACATTTCATGACAGGTTTGAATTCACATTTCAGGGATTTACTTGTTTGCAAGGATGCTTCAACAATTCAGCTTCTTGATGTAGGCAAGGAAGTGCAGGGAAAATATCAGATTCAAGCAAACGAATGTGATTATGAATTTCTTGTAAGAGCAATAGAAATAGCCAATCAGTGTGATATAAACTACAAGACATCGCAAAACAAAAGGCTTTTGGTTGAGCTGGCTCTTATTAAAATTGGGCAGTTAAACCAAAAAAAAAAGTAGAGACTGAATGGTCTGTTGAAAATGTAAAGATTGATCCGATCTTTAACACATCATTTTCAGGAAACAGAGAGACACAGAAGCCTGTTGATGAGCAGACTGTCAGGCCACCAGTACCAGCATCTAAATCCGCTCCGGTATTTAAGAAAAGGGAAGAGTTCAGCACGACATCAATTAGAGATGCATTAAACGGAAAGGTTGTTGACGATGAAAAGGATGAAGCAATACCTGCTGACTATGCAGCGAAGACTAATGTAATAGATGAATTCTTTACTCAAATACAACTGGAAGAAGCCTGGAAGGAGTTTGCTGAAAAGTATTCAACCCAGGTACATTTATATAACACACTATCGAATAAGCCTGAATTACTCGATAAATACAAAGTAAAAATAACTGTAGAAAATTCTGTTCAAAATGATCAGATAAGGCTTTTGAAACCTGAAATAACAGGGTTTCTGACAAGGAGGTTAAAGAATTCATTAATAGATGTTAAAATAGAAATGATGGATGAAACTCCGGAGAATAAGCTATTGACAGATGATCAGAAATTACAGGCGATGATGAAAAAAAATCCATCATTATTAAAAATGAGAAATCTTTTTAACCTTGATTTCAATAGTTGATTAATCTTTTTTTAAGAAGATTTGTTAATTATTATAATATATGAAATTATTAACAAATAAAAAATACTAATTATGCTTAAAGAAAAAATGGAAAAGGCTCTTAATGAGCAGATAAATAAGGAATTGTATTCATCTTATTTATATTTGTCAATGTGTGCCTATGCACAGTCACTTGGGCTTCCTGGAGTAGCAAACTGGATGAAAGTTCAGGCAAAGGAAGAGTTGACTCATGCCAATAAATTTTTCGATTATATTATAGAAAGAAATGGTAAAGTTGTTTTAAGTGCTATTGAAAATGTACCGGTTGAATTTGGTAGTATAATAGATATGTTTGAAAAAACTTTGAGTCATGAAAATTATGTAACTGACTCAATAAATAATCTGGTTGATATTTCCATTGAGGTTAGCGATCATGCAACAAGAAGCATGTTGATGTGGTATGTAGATGAACAGGTTGAAGAAGAAGCGAATGCACAGGCAATAATTGATCAGCTAAAGCTTGTTGAAGGTAAAGGCCAGGGATTATATCTAATTGACAAAGAATTAGCTACAAGAGTATTCGTTGATGCAACGCAAACTCAGAATCAATAAATATTTACTTGGTTTTTTGATTTTATTGAATTTCCTATCAGTAAATCATTTATGCTTTGGGCAGTTTTTTAATAGTGGACAGGATAGGGGTTCAATAAAATGGAAGCAGATCAGGACTGTAAATTTTAATATTATTTTTCCTGAAGGATTTGAGGTTCAGGGAGAAAGAGTAGCAAAGCTCCTGGAGAAATCTTATGAATATACTACTTTCTCCCTGAATCATAAACCTAAAAAAGTAAGTGTGGTATTACACACTGAATCTTCTATTTCAAATGCTTCGCTGGGTTGGGCTCCTAGTAGGATAGACATGTATACTGTTCCTCCTCAAAACTGTTATTCACAGGATTGGTTTGAGCAGCTTGCCATACATGAGTTTCGACATTTAATACAATTAAGTAAGTTAGAATCTGAAATGCCGGCTCTTTTAAGGTATATTTTTGGAGAGCAGGCTGCAGCATTATTAACAGGGATATATCTTCCTTTTTGGTTTATTGAAGGAGATGCAGTATCGGCAGAAACAGGACTAAGTAACAGTGGGAGAGGGCGAGTTCCTGATTTTCAAAAGACTATAAGAGCTCAACTTGTAGAAAAAGGAAAATTCAATTATGATAAGGCGTATCTTGGATCGTACAAAGATAATGTGGCCAATTATTATGAACTGGGTTATTTGCTGGTTGCAGGGGCAAGAGAACGATATAATGATGTAATATGGGATGATGTTGTTAGTAATGTTGCTGAAAAACCATTTTCACTTAATGCCTTTGACAGAGGTTTGAAAAAAGCAACAGGACTTAGGAAAGTTGCTTTGTACGATACTATTTTCAATGGACTTAAGAAGAAATGGGTATCTGAGGACAAGATAAAGGATATTACTTCATACGAAATACTGTCACCTGAGAATTATTATTATACTGATTATAAGTACTGCGCTAGTCTAAGTGATGGAAATTATTTGACTTTAAAGTCTGGTATTTCAGAAGTTCCATCAATTGTGAAAATACTTGAAGATGGAAATGAAGAAAAGATAATTACTCCCGGATATGTTTTTGATAAATCATTATCAGCGTATAATAATTTTATAGTATGGTGTGAATATGAAAATGATTTGAGATGGTCACATGCCGGAAGATCAGTATTAAAGCTATTTGATGTTCAAAGTAGAAAAATGAAGAAGTTCAAGTTACCATACAATGTATTCGCACCTTCTGTTTCAAGAGATTTGAAATATATCTCAGCAGTAGAAGTAGATGACAAATACAGGTTTTCTTTAATAATAATAGATATTAAAACAGGGGAAATTGTGAGGAGGATCAATACTCCCGGGAATGATTATTTTATAACACCCACATGGGGAGAAGATGATGGTAGTATATTAGCAATTGCTCTATCAGAAAATAAAAAGAAAATAATAAAAGCAGACATACAAACCGGAGAGGTTTCTGTTGTAAAGGATTTTGGTAATCAGGAGATTGACAGGCCAAAAGAAAAAGTAGATTTTATATATTTTATAGGCGGCTTTACTGGAACAGATGAGTTATTTGCAATAAATAAGAATAATGAAAAATTATATAAAGTACTCAACTCAAGATTTGGAATTCAGGATTATAGTTTTGATGGTGATTATTTAATTTACAATGACTATTCTTCAGATGGTTACAGGCTTGTGCAAACTCGACTAGATTCAATAATTTTTCAACCTTTCGACATAAATGAATCGGGAAGCTCTTTTCCGTTAGCTGATGCATTGTCTGAACAGGAAGGGGGAGCAATTGATTTTCATAACCTTGATAATGTTGATTATAGAGTAGAGAATTATATAAAACCTGCACATCTGTTTAAATTTCATAGTTGGGCACCCCTATCCATTGATCCTGAGAGCTATTCTGTCTATCCAGGCATTTCAGCCATGAGTCAAAATATTCTTGGGACTGCAGAAACGGCAATAGGTTACAGATACAAATGGGATAAAGAAAAGGGAGAGTTTTATGCAAACTATAAATATTACGGATGGTATCCTGTTTTTGAAGGGGAAGTCAATTATGGCAATTCTAAATCAACATATAGACTTATTAGCAAAAGAATTGATAATGAGAATAATGTCTTGGGAGTTGATACAATATCAAAAGATTATACCTGGAAAGAAACAAATTTAACAGCCAGAGCATACGTTCCGTTTAATTTAAGCAGAGGTAATAAATATCAGTTGATTTATCCATATTTAAACTATCAATTGACAAATTATCAGAAAGGTATAGATGCTCCTGATAATTTTCCCGATGGTAATGTAAGTACCCTTGAAACGGGTTTATATATGTACTCTGTATTGCATTCTTCAGAGCAGGATCTATTACCTGATTTTGGGGCATTTCTTGATATAAGTTATGCAAAATCAATAATAAGTGTAGTTGATATGGGTTCTATATTTTCAGCATCCGGAACAATATATTTACCGGGCTTAAACAAGAATCATGGCATTATGATTAAAAATTCATATCAAAATAAAATTTCTGGGCAATTTAAGTTCAGCGACAAAATAAGTTTTCCAAGGGGACATTCGTCAATTGATAATGACAGAATATATAAATTAAGTTGTGATTATCTGCTTCCATTGTTATATCCTGATTTGAGAATTGGAGGGATGGCTTATATAAAAAGGATAAAAGCTGATTTTTTTTATGACTATTCATCAATTCAATTAGACGAGGTAGTAAATGCAAATCTTCAGACAAATACAATTCTTCAATCAGCAGGGGTAGAGTTGACTACTGATGTTCATTTTTTAAGATTTATCTTTCCATTTGAATTAGGTTTAAGGACAAGTTACCTTTTCAATAAGAAATTCAATTTTGATTTTATTTTTAATGTAAACTTTTCATTATAGCTTTTCTCTTAGCACGAAAAAAAATAAAGAAGTAAAATATTCAGGAATAAATGTTAGATTTAGTTATTCCAGCATAAAAATATTTGATTCAATATTTGATTCAAATATTTATATTTCAGATAGTTATTAGGCTTCATTTTAAATATTAACCCTCTGAGAATTGAATTATTCTTTTATTTCTTAATAGATAATAAGAAAATAAGAATCAGGAAAGGTTTACTGAATTTTTAAATCACAGTCACATTTAGAAAAAATACTATAGTAGTTGAGAGGATGTCCTAGAGGAATAGATAAGCTCAGAATATAATTTTCATCAAAAATATAAATCTGGAATATATGTATTTTTTGATATTTAAGGTCATGTAGATTACATATGTAAAAAATATTGATCTTAATAGCAATTAATATATAATTCAGAAAAGATTTGTATGTATTAATTCCAATATAAATTCCTCGGAAATTATATATTCAATTATTTAATATGTAAATACCATTAAATCAGGGTTTAATATATGTTTTAATGATGTTTTTATTCAATAATAGCATTACATTTGTATACAATTTTCAATAAATCATTAAATAAGAGCAAATAATTAAATATATACATCACAATATCAGTAAAATACGTTTTGTTTGTTCAACATTAGCTTGAAATACATTAATAATTATAAACTCCAATAAAATCAGGAATAGTTTATTTTATCGCATAAACACTTATATACAAATGTAATTTAATTAAAATTTACAAATGACAATCAAGAGTAATATAAAAGTATTACATTTGTAATTACAAATTATAATGCCTTAATGTAGAATTGTAACTTAATGAGATTAATGAAAGATAGAATCATAAAATTCATTGAATCAGAGCATATAACGGCAGCTGAATTTGCAGATAGGATAGGGGTTCAAAGGTCTAGTGTATCACATGTTCTAAGTGGAAGGAATAATCCTGGTTTTAGTTTTATTCAGAAGATTCTGGAGTCATTTCCTTCAATAAATCCGAGATGGTTAATAATTGGGGAAGGAGAAATATATAATAGTAACATGAAGAATACTGTTATAGAATCATCTTCTAAAAATCTTTTTAGTGATATTAAAAAGAATTCTGAACCAAAGGAAATAAACACGGTTTTTTCTAAAGAAAAACCTGAAATAAAAGAAGATCACCTAATTAAACATGAAACTGTTGAAAATGTCATAAAAACAGGCTCTACAAGGCGAATTGTAAAGGTGTTGATATTTTATGATGATCATACATTTGAAGATTTTCAACCTGCTTAATAAATGTATTATATTTGCGGGTAAAATTTAAAAAAATGTATGAATAAAAGAGTCGAAGACCTTGAGATAATTTCATGCTCAAAACTAAATTATAATAATTATTTACTGGAACTTAGAAGTCAAACAAAGCTTGAAGGAATAAAACCTGGTCAATTTGTAAATGTTTTGGTTGGAGATTCACCTTCGACATTTTTAAGACGTCCATTTTCTATAAATAATGTAGACTATTCAAAGAATTCAATATCAATTCTGGTAAAGGAAGTTGGTGAAGGCACAAAATCAATTGTTTCAAAAATTTCAGGAGAAAAATTAAATATTGTCTTCCCTTTGGGCAATGGATTTTCGCTGCCTGTAAAAGGAGAAAAGATACTTTTAGTTGGAGGAGGGGTTGGCATTGCTCCAATGCTTATTTTAGCTAAGGAATCGAAGGCCAAAGGTGCAGATGTTCATATTTTACTAGGAGCACGGAATGAAAATGATCATATTTTGTTAGGTGAGTTTGCAAAGTATGGAAAAATATATTTGACAACTGATGATGGTTCGTTAGGGACAAAAGGATTTGTGGTTGATCACCCTGTTTTAAACGAAAATACTGGTATTAATCGTATATATTGCTGTGGCCCTGAAGTGATGATGAGATCCGTTGCCATAAAAGCAATATCCTTGAATACAGATTGCGAAGTCTCCCTGGAGAACTTAATGGCATGTGGATTCGGCGTTTGCTTATGTTGCGTCACAAAGACAAACGATGGAAATAAATGCGTATGTACTGAGGGGCCGGTTTTTAATATAAATGATCTTCAATGGGAAATTTAAGTGTAAAAATACATAATCTGGATTTGAAGAATCCGGTTATGACAGCTTCAGGAACATTTGGTAATGGTATTGAATTTGATGATTTTATTGAAGTAGATAAGTTAGGAGGAATTATTTTAAAAGGGACTACCTTGCATAGCAGGGAAGGAAACGACTACCCCAGAATGGCAGAAACAAGCAATGGTATGTTGAATGCTGTGGGGTTACAAAATAAAGGTATAGACTACTTCTGCAAAAACATATATCCAGAGATAAAAAAATATAAAACGAATGTTATTTTAAATGTAAATGGCTCATCTATTGAAGAGTACGTTGAACTAACTAAAATAATTAATAATCTGGAGCATATACCTGCTATAGAATTGAATATTTCATGTCCAAATGTAAAACAAGGAGGAATGGCTTTTGGAACTAATGCAGCTATGGCAGAGAAAGTTACAAGAGAAGTTCGAAAGGTATACGATAAAACACTGATAGTTAAACTTTCACCTAATGTAACAGATATTGCTGAGATTGCAAGAGCTGTAGAAGGAGGTGGGGCAGATAGTGTTTCTTTAGTTAATACATTTTTAGGAATGTCTATTGATGCTGAAAAAAGGAAGCCAGGATTATCAACAATAACAGGAGGATTATCAGGACCAGCAATTAAACCGATAGCATTAAGGATGGTATGGCAAGTTCATAAAGCTGTAAAAGTGCCGATTATTGGCTTAGGAGGTATTATGAATGCATATGATGCTATAGAATTTATTCTTGCTGGAGCTACTGCTATTCAAGTAGGTACAGCTAATTTTATAGATCCTAAGGTTACAATTAAAATTATCAAAGGAATCGAGGATTATTTAAACAAACATAACATTCAGTCAATTAGGGAACTAATCGGATGTTTACAAATGTAAACATTAGTAATTCACAAATGTACGATGAAGTATTATTATCCTTATAAGTTTTTAATTCTGCTTTTTTTATTTTTATGTACACAAAATTCTTCTAATACTATTGTTTTTAAAGATAATATTAAAGCACTGGATTATCATGACCCAATGGAAAGAGCAATGATTCAGGAACTTTCCTATTTTAAAGAGTCTCATTTTATAGATGAAGAATTAGAAAGATTCAGAGAAAAATATGGATTAAAAGGAATTTCTGTTTCAATAATAAGGGATGAGAATTTAATATTTACTAAAGGGTACGGGTTTGCTGACTTAGAGAAGAATATCAGAACCAATCCTGAACATGTTTTCAGACTTGCAAGTGTCTCTAAATTATTTACAGCTGTTGCAATAATGAAATTAGTTGAAGAGGGTAAGCTTTCTTTAAATGATAAAGTATTTGGAAAGGATGGAATTATTAATGATGAAAAATTTTTAAAAATAAAAGATCCTCAGCTTCTTGAAGTAAGTGTATTGCATTTATTAAATCATTCAGGAGGTTGGACTCAGCGATATGGAGATCCAATGTTTAATCCTCTCAGAGTAGCCGAAATATTAAAACAAAAACCTCCGGTAACAGTTGATTCTTATTTGAAGTTCGCTATTAACAGAAAACTTCATTTCAAACCAGGAACGGCTAATAGTTATTCAAATATGGGGTATTTATTTCTTGGCGAAGTAATTAAAAGGGTAACGAAGAAATCATATGAAGAATATGTAAGAGAAGAAATTCTCAAACCAATAGGAATTAAAGATATGCATCTTGCAAATAATCTTTATGAAGAAAGATTTTCAAATGAAGTAAGGTATTATGACCAAAAAGACACAAGCTTTATTTTGCCCTATAATGGAGATTCAGCAATGGTTGCAAAAATGTATGGAGGTAATGATATCCGATTACTTGGATCTGCAGGAGGATGGGTTGCTTCTTCTATTGATCTTTCAAAATTTTTAATTCACATAGATGGTTTCAATAAAGTAAAGGATATTATTTCAGAAACATCATTTAATAATATGTCAGGAGGTATGGGAGAGACTCTGGGATGGAAAGAATTCTATGATAACGGACTTGTACGAACAGGAACTTTTGCCGGAACTGTTGCAGTCTTATATAGAGGAAATGACGGAATTGAATGGGTCTTTTTAAGTAATACCAGTACGTGGAAAGGACCTTATTTTTCTCATTATGTTGTCAGACAAATGAGAAAGATTATTAATAATGTTCAAGTTTGGCCTGACATAGATCTTCTAAAATTGTATTGAAGTCTAATGTTTTTTAGTGTAATTAAATTTAAATACAAATTACATTATTATTTGAATTGTTTTGAAATCATTTTAGCTTTGCTATAAAAAAGATAAATCAATTATATATATTTTGAATAATTTCAGTCTAAATAACAAATTTTCTTTGTTTTGTATTACTCTATTTATGATAATCCTAAGTTCATGTAATGAACCGGATGTTCCCATAGATATAAGGATTAAAACAATAAAATTAGACAGTATTTCACAAATAATACCAGTTTCCGATTCTATTGTAATTCCAGTTTTATATGATACTTTATTAATAGATAATTTAGCAAGTATTTCTGAAAAGAAACAACAATTTATAAATCAGATATTACCAGCAATTTTAATAGCCAAGTTTAAAATTCAAATGGATTATCAAAGAGTTGATAAAATATTAAAAAAGATTGATTTAGGTGATTCTGTTTATCATGGAGAAAGTAAGTTAATTGATAGTTTAATGCTTAAGTATAATGCAAATAAGCCAGACGAACTATTAATTCATTTGAAAGAACAACCGACCAGTTTAGTATTAGCCCAAGCTGCTATTGAATCAGGATGGGGGCAATCTCGTTTTGCAATAGAAGGTTATAATCTTTTTGGAATAGTCTCAAGCAGGTCAGATCAAAACTCTTTAAAGGCTGGCAATTATCATCCAAATGGTAAGCGAATTTTTATGAAGAGGTATGATAACATTTACGAATCTGTAGATCATTATTTATTAACTATAGGCAAAAACAAAGCATATAAGAAATTTAGAGCTAAAAGATTTGAAGAAGCTAGTGTATACCAATTAGTTAATGAATTAAATAAGTATTCGACCACGGGAGATGAATATAAAAAAATGTTAAAACAGGTAATTATATGGAATGACCTAGATAAATATGATAAATATAATATAGAAGATAGTTATATTTACAAGAAAGGAAGTATTTGCTATATTTTTAAAAAGTTGTGTGAAGGAGAAATTCCTTATTATATTAAAGATTATTGGAATGAAAGAATTTAAAATGAAAAAAAAGACTATTGGAATAGTTGCCCATGATAATAGAAAAGCTGATATGGTAGAGTGGGTTGCATTTAATTGGAAAGAACTAGCTCCTCATTTATTAGTTTGTACAGGTACAACAGGTTCAATGGTTGAACAAACATTAATTCAGAAATGTGAAGAAAATGATGTAATTCCTCCAGAAGTAATAAAATTAAAATCCGGACCACTTGGAGGGGATCAACAACTTGGTGCTATGATAGCTGAAAAGCGCGTTGATATTTTAATATTTTTTTGGGACCCAATGCAACCACAGCCTCATGATGTTGATGTAAAAGCATTATTAAGGATATGTGCATTATATAATATACCAACAGCGACAAACAGATCGACAGCAGATTTCGTTATTTCTAGTACCTTGTTTCATAAAGATTATCAGCCATTGCTTAAAGACTACTCAGAATATATTAAAAGAATTATACCTTAATTTTATTATCTTTACGAATCTGGATCTAAAAATTTAATCTACTTATATTACTTTTTAATTATTATTTACCTTGTCTTATAATTGATATTATGTTATTTTTATATATGTAAAAAAAGCTGAATAATTAATTCAGCTTTTTCTCATTTTTATTACTATTGCTTCAGACTTTGAATCTTTTTATTCATATCCATGTACTTTTCATTCATCTGTAATCTATAATAAATCGTTCTTAATGATTCCATTATTGCAATTTCAGTTGAATCTATTGAATATGCTTTTTCAATATATGGTAATGAAGTTCTGAAATGTTCTTTAGCTTTTTCCATTTCAGCATTGTATTTATCACTTTGACTTGGAGGAATCTGACTAGCAGAGTTAATAACTTCAACTCCTCGGTTATAATAAATTACACTTAAATTATAGTATGGAGTAAATTGAGTACTATCTACTTTTATTGCTTCTTTATACATATTAATAGCTCCTTCAGGATCTCCAAGTTTTTCTAACATCGCACCTTTAGCTGTATACAATGAAGTATTTTCTGGCTTTTCTTTTATAGCAAGGTCTATATACTTAATTGCTTCATCAGATTTATTTTTACCAATATAAAAATTGATAATCTCTACTAACATCACTTCATCATTTGGAAATTTTTCAAATCCTTCTTTTAAAATGGTTAATGATTGAAGAGTATCTCCTTTAGCTTGATAGGCTTGATAATTAAAGTGATAACATGCAGATGCGTTGTAATTATTTGCAGCTGACTTTGTAAAATAAGTAATTGCTTTTTCCCAATCTTTTGCTTTGAAAGCAGCAAGCCCTGCATTATAAACGATTGCAGTATCTATCGCCTGAGATAATGAATTTTCTTTCATAATAGGCAAAGCAGATATATCCATATAAGTTTCAAAACACTTTAAAGAAACATCAAACTTCTGTTTCTCATAACAAGCAACTGCATAATTAGATAAATCAGTTTGTAAGAATGTTAAATCAATTATTATGCTTTTAGCATATTTCTTTTGAGGGTCAAGTTCAATAGCTTTAAGATAAGATTCATAAGAAGTAAAAAGAGGTTCTTCAACTATATCAGAAATACCTTTTCTGTAAACTTCTTGTAAAATTTGACCTTTTACTTCCCATGATTTTGGCCATGGAATTGATTTTTCAGCTTGTGGATTATTAGGGTCAAGAGCTTCCATAATTGTATTATAAGCTTTTTGAATTTCTCCGGCATCTTTATAACTGATAGCCGTAGTTACTTTCCCTTTTTGAGCAAATACTGAAAAAGCAACAATCAATAACGATAAAAATGTTACTAATTTTTTCATAATGAATTCTATTTGATGATTTTTAATGCAAAAATATAATTATTATTTATTCCTCACTATTTATTTCCTCCTCGTCATTATTTTCTAATTCAACAATACCTTCTTGTTCGTCAACATCTTCGCTTTTGCTAACCCGTGCAACAGAGGCAATTGTTGAATTTTCTTTAAGATTGATAAGTTTAACTCCTTGTGCAGTTCTTCCCATTAATCTTATCGAATTGACAGCTAACCTGATTGTCATCCCGTTTTCAGTAATAATCATAAGGTCATCGTTGTCAGTAACACTCTTTATTGCTACCAAATTACCGGTTTTATCGGTTATGTTAATTGTTTTAACACCTTTCCCTCCCCTATTAGTAATCCTGTAATCTTCAATACTTGAACGTTTACCATATCCGTTTTCTGATACTACTAATACATCCTCAGTTTCGTTTTCTACACATATCATGCCAATTACTTCATCCGTTTCTGAAAGTGTTATCCCTCTTACTCCAGATGCTGTTCTTCCTACTGCCCTTACTGTGTTTTCATGGAACCTAATTGCCTTTCCAGAACGTATGGCCAGCATAATCTCATTATTGCCATTGGTTAACTTGGCTTTTAATAGCTGGTCTCCTTCTCTTACAGTTATGGCATTTACTCCATTTTGGCGAGGACGAGAATATGCTTCAAGAGAAGTCTTTTTTATTATTCCATTTTTAGTGCAAAGGATTATGTAGTTATTATTTATATAGTCGAAATCATCAAGAGTACTTACATTTATATAAGCCATAACTTTATCTTCCTGTTCTATATTTAATAAGTTCTGAATTGCACGACCTTTTGATGTTCTGGAACCTTCCGGAATCTGGTATACTTTTAACCAAAAACATTTACCCTTTTCTGTAAACAAAAGTAGAGTATTATGCATTGTCGCTGAAAACATGTGTTCCAGAAAATCTTCATCTCTTGTAGCTCCGCCTTTTGAACCTACTCCTCCCCTGCCCTGAGTTCTAAATTCTGTCAGAGGTGTTCTCTTAATATAACCTAAATGTGAAATTGTTATCAGCATTTCATCATCGGCATAAAAATCTTCTGGTATAAATTCCTCAGCATCAGGTACTATTTCAGTTCTTCTTTCATCCTTATAAGTTTCTTTTACCTCAAGAAGCTCAGTTTTTATTATATCCATTCTGAGAGACTCATTTTCTAAAACTTCTTTCAGATGTTCAATAAGTTTCAATAATTCTTCATATTCAGCTCGCAGTTTCTCTTGTTCAAGTCCGGTAAGTTGCCTTAACCTCATCTCAACAATTGCTCTGGCTTGAATCTCAGTTAGCGAAAACCTTTCCATCAATCTTTCCCTGGCTTCGTCAGGATTGCCCGAAGAACGTATAATTGCAATTACCTCATCAATGTTATCACTTGCAATAATCAATCCTTCTAGAATATGAGCTCTTTTTTCTGCCTGGTCAAGTTCAAATTTTGTCCTTCGTGTAACAACATCGTGTCTGTGCTCTACAAAGTATTTAATCAATTGCTTGAGATTAAGAATCTTAGGCCTACCTTTTACAAGGGCAATATTATTAACGCCGAAGGCTGATTGAAGTAAGGTATATTTATATAATTTGTTTAGTACTACATTGGAAATCTCATCTTTTTTGATATCGATCACAATACGCATTCCAGTTCTGTCCGATTCATCGTTTATATTTGAAATCCCCTCTATTTTCTTTTCATTAACAAGTTCTGCAATTTTCATTATAAGTTCAGCCTTGTTAACCTGATATGGGATTTCTGTAACGATTATTTTTTCTCTGCCAGTTGAAGTTGTTTCAATATGAGCTTTCCCCCTGACTACTATTCTGCCTCTTCCTGTATGATATGATTCCCTTACTCCCTGATATCCATAAATCATACCTCCGGTTGGAAAATCAGGGGCTTTGATTATTTCTATCAGCTTGTCAATATCTATTGTATTATCATTTATATATGCAATTATTGCGTCTATTGTATCAGCAAGATTATGAGGAGGCATATTTGTTGCCATTCCTACTGCAATTCCTGATGCCCCATTTACAAGCAAATTTGGAATTCTGGTAGGAAGAACTGTCGGTTCTTTTAATGATTCATCAAAGTTAGGCTGAAACTCAACTGTATTTTTTTCCAAATCTGATAAAGTCTCTTCAGCAATTTTTGATAATCTGGCTTCAGTATACCTCATCGCTGCCGGACTATCACCATCTACTGAACCAAAATTTCCTTGTCCATCTACCAATGGATATCTCAATGACCAATTCTGAGCCATTCTCACCATTGTTCCATAAACTGAAGAATCACCGTGAGGGTGATATTTTCCTAATACTTCTCCTACTATCCTTGCTGATTTCTTAAATGGTTTTCCGGATGTTACTCCAAGATCATTCATTCCGAACAACACCCTTCTATGAACAGGTTTGAACCCGTCGCGCACATCAGGTAGGGCACGTGAAACAATTACAGACATTGAATAATCAATGTATGCCGATTTCATTTGTTCCTCGATGTTAATTTGAATTATTCTTTCGTTTTCAGACATTATCAATATCTTTAGTATTTCTTTAAAAAGTCGTTAAAAATACAAAATTACCATAATAAAAGTCTTAATTTCCGAAAGGCTTGTTCAAAAAATTAACATACTTTGCCAATCTTTCAACAATTGTAATTTTCATTGCATCTATTGATTTATCGTATTTAGAAAAAGGTGTATATTAGTCACTATATTTTATAGATATATATATGGATTCAAAATTCTCACCTAAAATTAAGGATGTTTTGTTGTATAGCAGAGAAGAAGCTATAAGAATGGGTAACGATTATATTGGACTGGAACATATTTTTCTGGGAATACTGAGAGATGGAGATGGAGTTGCTATTGAAATTCTTAATGATCTTGAAGCTGACCTTGATAATATCAAACAAGCTGTTGAACTTGAAATAAAAGCAGATCAGGTCCTTGATTCCAATGTCAATATACAACTTCTTAAAGAAGCCGATAAATCTTTGAAAATTGTGTATCTGGAAGCTCGTTCAATGGGTAGTAGTACTATTAATACCGGCCATCTTTTGCTCGCTCTGCTTAAAAACGAAAATTCTCTTATTTCTAAAATATTAAGCGACTACAATATTAACTATTCAAATGTAAAGTCAATTTTAGAAAAAAGTAAAAACAAGACAATAGAGTTCCGTTCTGATATGCCTGGAGATAGCGATGATGATAGTGGTGATTTCTTCCAGCATAAACCATCATCAGGAAGCGGATCACCCCAGTCTTCTTCAGGAAAATCTGATACTCCTGTTCTTGATAACTTCGGTATTGACATTACTAAAGCAGCTGAGGAAGGAAGCCTTGACCCTATTGTTGGCAGGGAAAAAGAAATTGAACGTTTAGCTCAGATATTAAGCCGACGCAAAAAAAACAATCCGATTCTTATAGGTGAACCGGGAGTAGGAAAGTCAGCTATTGCTGAAGGACTTGCAATCAGAATAATAGAAAAAAAAGTTTCTCGCGTGCTTTTTGAAAAAAGAGTAGTTTCACTTGATCTGGCTTCTATTGTTGCGGGCACAAAATACAGAGGTCAATTTGAAGAAAGGATGAAAGCGATTCTTAATGAACTTGCTAAGGTTAACAATGTAATCCTTTTTATTGATGAAATTCATACTATCGTTGGTGCAGGTGGTGCTACCGGATCTCTCGATGCTGCAAATATGCTTAAACCAGCTTTAGCCAGAGGGGATATTCAATGCATTGGTGCTACTACTCTCGATGAATACAGACAAAATATTGAAAAAGATGGAGCTCTTGAGCGTCGTTTCCAAAAAGTAATGGTAGACCCAACTTCTATAGATGAAACGATTCAGATCCTTAATAATATTAAATCCCGCTACGAAGATCATCATAACGTTATTTACACTCCTGAAGCTATTGCTGCTTGTGTAAATCTTACAGCCAGGTATATTACTGACAGATATATGCCTGATAAAGCTATTGATGCACTGGACGAAGCAGGTTCAAGGGTTCATATTGCAAACATTAACGTTCCTGAACGAATTGTGAAACTTGAAGAGAAAATTGAGGCTATTCGCGATGAAAAAATACAAGCTGTTAAAGGTCAAAATTTTGAACTGGCAGCTAACTACCGTGATAAAGAAAAAAGTCTAATTCAGCTCCTTGAACGTGAAAAAGAAGATTGGGAAAAAGAACTTATTAATCATAGAGAAATTGTTACCGAAGATAAAGTTGCTGAAGTTGTTGCAATGATGTCCGGTGTGCCTGTACAACGAGTTGCACAGGCTGAAAGCCGTCGACTGCTTACTATGGCCAATGACCTTAAAGGAGCTATCATTGGTCAGGATTCTGCAATTGAAAAAATTGTTAAGGCTATTCAACGAAATCGCGCTGGTTTGAAGGACCCAAATAAACCTATTGGAACCTTTATTTTCCTAGGCCCAACTGGTGTTGGTAAAACTCAACTTGCTAAAGTCCTCGCACAATATCTTTTTGACTCAGCCGATGCCCTAATAAGAGTTGATATGAGTGAATACATGGAAAAATTTGCTGTGTCTCGTCTTGTTGGTGCTCCTCCCGGATATGTTGGTTATGAAGAAGGCGGTCAGCTTACTGAAAAGGTTAGAAGAAAACCATATTCTGTTGTTTTACTTGATGAAATTGAAAAAGCTCACCCTGATGTATTCCATATCCTACTTCAGGTAATGGATGAAGGAAGATTGACAGATAGTCTTGGGCGAAGGGTTGATTTTAAAAACACGATTGTTATAATGACATCAAATATTGGCTCTCGTCAACTTGCTGATTTTGGTAGAGGAGTTGGTTTTACTACACCTGCCGATTCAGCTGATTCTGAAAATTCTTCTTTTGTTATCCAAAAAGCTCTTAAAAAGGCTTTTGCTCCTGAATTCCTTAATCGAATTGATGATGTAATAATGTTTAATCCTCTATCTCAAAAGGATATACATAAAATTATTGATATTGAACTTAAAGGTCTTTACGACCGGGTTAAAAATCTCAATTATGAATTGAAAATTTCATCTGCTGCAAAAGATTTTATTGCCCTTAAAGGTTATGACCCACAATACGGTGCACGACCATTAAAAAGAGCTATTCAAAAACTCCTTGAAGATGAAATGGCTGAAGCTATTCTTAAAACTGAACTAAAAGAAGGTGATGTTATTAATATTGGTCTGGATACTAAAAAACAAAAACTAAAAATTAAAATTGGTCAAAGTCAGAAATAATTCTGCCTTTATTTATTATCCCGGGGATGAAATTTTAAATTTAACATTGTTAGATCATCCCCGGGTTTTATATTGCCTCTGAAATTAATTACACTTGAATTAATTTTTTCTAAAACTTCTTTGGTGTTGAAAAACCAAGTACCCATAAGGTTGTATTTTAATACATCTACTGTATATTTTAAACCGTTTTCATCTGTTGTATCTGTCAATCCGTCTGTATATACGAATAACTGATCTCCCGGATCCATTTTGATCGTACTGTCAGTGTATTTTCTATTTGGATAAATGCCTACAGGAATTCCGTGGGTATCAGTTAATTCCTCAATTCTACCTTCGTTATGTATTATCAACGGATAATTATGTGCTGCATTACAATATTGAAAATCACCTGTGTTAATATTTAAAATACCAAGAAATACTGTAACAAACATATCACTGATGTTTTCTTCTATTAGCTTATTATTCAATGCCGATATTATTTCTGAAGCTCTTAATCCAGTTTCCGATATTGACCTTAAAAGCGTATGCGTATAAATCATTATTAGTGATGCAGGAATTCCCTTACCAGAAACATCAGCAACAGCTACGAGAAGATTTTGATCATCAACAAGGAAGTAATCGTAAAAGTCTCCTCCTATTTCGTAAAGCGATTCAGTAAAAGCATAAAGTTCAAATTCTTTTCGGTCTCTTAAATTTGAAGATAATGTTGGTAATAAATTATGTTGAAGCTTCTTTGCTATTTTCAAATCATTCTCTATTCCTGAACTGCTTTTAGACATATTATCTATGTTCTTTTCATAAATTTTTATCTGGTTTTCAAGTAAATCAAAGCTCTTGTGAATTAATGCAACTTCACTTTCAAATGAAAAGGGATTTAATTCAAGGAGAGAACTCCTTTTAACTCTTTTAAATAAGTCGTTGAATGACTTGGTAAGAGCATAATTACTTATAAGAACCAAGGAAACTATTAATATTAATGATAGCAAAAAAACAATTCCGACTAGTATAAAGTATTTGTTCAAATCTTTTAAAACTCCGGCATGTGTTTGATTTGTTGTGATATAAATATTATATCTACTATTATGAAAAACATGAAAATGATATTTATTACCAGCAATTTTATAATTAAAACTTTTCTCCTCAAGCTTTTCTTTAGATTTTAATTTTAAATATTCAGGAAGTACTTTATGTATTGTGGCTGAATCTTGTATTTGAATACCGGAAGATACAATTATTCTATAATCTTTGTCAGAAATTGTTGAAAATAAACCAGTCTTGATATTTAATCCGGTTATCAGGTTTCTAAGTTTATCGTTGTCTATGAAAACTACTATTTTTGAATCATTATTTATCTTCTTGATATAGAATAATTTTATTTTTCCACTACTTTCATATTGGCTCCATTTACTGATAACAGAAAGATTAAACTCAGAATCTGTAAAATTGATTTTTTCATCTAGTTTGCCTTCTATTGGTATAATCTTTTCTTTTTCTCTTGTTTCGGTCAGATTATCAATGATATATATTCCCTCAATAAGCTCATCAGATGCATAAAATATTAGTGAAGGTTTTTTTAAATATGGAACATAGTTCTGACCTGAGTTATAGATTTCAATAAAAGAAGCAGTTGATTTTTCTATATTCTCAAAATTTTCTTCTATCAATTTATTGTAATGATGACTTTTTTCTGTGAGAAAGTCAACTCTGCTTTTTACTGACAAACCTATTAAGATAAAGTAAAGGCATGAGAATACAATGATATTTAATATCACATAATTAATAATGTGAATGAAATTTATTCTGAATGAAAAGCTCTTTCTACGCATGTTTTTATAAAGTCTTGCAGACTGCT
>JAGODU010000249.1 GCA_017998095.1 Prolixibacteraceae bacterium
AAATAGAAATAACATAGAGAATGGAAGTGGATATGATTATGGAAAAATGGGATTTATACACTAGATATAGAGAAAAAACCAACAACGATTTGCAGGTAAAATGGTTATTTTTTGATGTGGATTTGATGACTTAGGGAGGCCGTTGCGATGAAGGTTTTTGATCTGACTGCGGATAGTATAGCGGCAGTCGCACAATTAATGTGCAGAATAAAAGCTGATTGATGGGATTATGAAGGTGCTATTGGTCAATTAAGCGACATTAATGAAAGCATTAAGACAGTCGGATGGTATCTCGGAGATGATGCACAGCATCCTAAGGGATGGATATTGTGCAGAGAGCTAGTAGGCTATCGTGCAATTGATTTGGAATGTAGTGGATTTGACGATAATGGAACATTTAAACTGGAGCATAAACTTGGTCAGTTATTTCAGGTTGCACAAGAGTATGCACGCAAAAAAGGATATTTGACATTTAGAAGCGGAATAAGTTCTGTAGGATTTAACATTCACGGCAAGGAAATCCAGAACATACCTGATGCCATTCATTCATTATCTTGTGAACGTATTGACTATTGCTGGTTGGATAGTAACCATAAAAGAAGAGTCGACAAACACCCGAAAAATTGATAAAATAAAATCAAAAGAAGAGGTGTTTAAAAATGAGAAAATACAGTAAAGAATTCAAAGAAGAAGCATTGAAACTATCAGATGAAATAGGAGTGAAGAAAGTTAACGATATATTAAAGGATGCACTTGGTTTTTTCGCAAAAGACCGGAAGAAGTAAAAACATCAGAACGACATCTGTTTATACTAGAGTTTAAGGACAAGTATACTGTAAAAAAGATGTGTATGGTGGTTAAAGTAAGCGAATCAGGATACTACCGCTGGTTAAAAAATCGCAAAAGACAGACACACCGGCAGCTTCTTCTGGTCAAAATCAAAGAATTACTTGCAGAACATCCGGATAACAATAATTATGGAGTAAAGAGAATTCAAAGAGGTCTTATACAAAAGGGAATAAATGTAAGTATTTGTAAAGTATACAGAGCTATGAGAGAAAA
This sequence comes from Prolixibacteraceae bacterium, assembly GCA_017998095.1. The sequence goes on from JAGODU010000249.1 coordinate 1,063, forward strand.
CGGTTTGATTCATAAACGTAGGACTCCTCACACAATAACCAAAGCAACTACAGAAATACAGGAAAAAGATAATATTATAAAACGTGACTTCAAGGCAGAAAAACCATTAACGAAGCTTCTGACAGATATTACCCAAGTACAGTGTTCTGACGGCAAGCTCTATGTTTCTGCGGTACTTGACTGTTATAATGGTGAGATCATATGCTAATACAACACACAGAGAATTACAAGCTAATCCTTATGGGATGACTCCTATAGCATATCGTAAGCTTACCTGTGAATTTGTGGCTTAACAAGCATACCATGGATAAAAGTAATGACAATCTAAGAAATCATAACTAAGCTATTTTATATTTTGGGTTTTTTCGACTATACATTTCTTGACATTTCCAAGGAACTTAAAACAAGACAACTTTCTAATTTTAGACTCTCTAAGCTGACGCGAGATCAGTTGGAAAAATATTAATGAAATGATGACAATTCTCTCTGCGGAGTATCTGTCAAATATTGTGGAGGTAATGCTAATGTATGATGAAGCATTAAGATATCTAAAACAGATGTTTGGGAACGAGGCAAGGTTTAGAGAAGGCCAATGGGAAGCAATACAGTATGCTCTACATAATAAAAAAGTGTTAATAGTACAGCAGACCGGTTGGGGTAAAAGTATTGTATATTTTATTGCAACAAAGCTTTTAAGGGATAAAGGTAAAGGCCCTACGATACTCATAAGCCCACTGTTATCTTTAGTGAGAAATCAAATTAATAGCTCATCAAGCCTTGGAATAGCAGCTAAGAGCATTAATAGCCAGAATGCTAATGAATGGGATTTTGTAAAAGAAGAATTAAAAGCAGATACCTGCGATATTTTACTAATATCGCCTGAGCAACTCGCAAACCGTGATAGGTTCAATGAATTAATGTCGTATATTGGTAAAGGGATTGGACTATTTGTTGTTGATGAAGCACATTGTATCTCTGATTGGGGACATGATTTTAGACCAGACTATCGCAGAATTACAAATGTAATAAAGACTCTTCCGCCCAATGTACCGGTTATTGCTACAACAGCGACAGCTAATCAGAGAGTTGTTGAGGATATTTCATTTCAATTAGGCGATATCGAAGTCTCAAGAGGTCCATTAGTAAGAGAATCATTGAGACTACAAGTGATCAAATTAAAAGATCAAGCTGAGAGAATGGCTTGGCTTGCAGAAAATGTTCCTAAAATGCCTGGGGTTGGGATTATTTATTGCTTAACCGTTTCTGACTGCTACAGAGTCAGTAAATGGTTGCAAAAAAATGGTGTTGATGCGAGGGCATATAACGGGAAATTAGAAGCGGAAGAAAGAAAGTCTCTTGAAAATCAGTTTATGCAAAATGGAATAAAATGCTTAGTAGCGACAGTAGCGCTTGGAATGGGTTATGATAAAGCGGATATTGAATTTGTAATCCATTATCAAAGACCAGGTAATGTAATTTCATATTATCAGCAAATAGGCAGGGCCGGAAGAAGACTGGATAATGCATACGCAGTTTTACTAAATGGAATTGAAGATGATGATATTCAGGAGTACTTTATCAATACGGCTTTTCCAACTCAGACGGAGATGAGAGACGTAGTTAATGTTTTGGAACATTCTACAAATGGTCTCAAACAGAATCAGATTTTAAGAATAGTTAATATGCGAACAAACCGATTAGAAAAATGTATAAAATATTTAGAAGTAGAAAATGTAATTAGTAAGGGGAAAGATGGAAGTTATTTCAGGACCGTAAATGAATGGTCTCCTGATATAAGTAAAAGTGAAATGGTGACTATGCGTAGATATAAAGAACTTCAAGAAATGAAACAGTTTGTTGATCTTGATAAATGTTATATGCAATTTATTGCTCAGAAATTGGATGATCCTTATGCCAAAGAATGTGGAAAATGCTCAGTATGTATGGGTAGGGAGTTTTTTCCTATATGTGTAGATCATGAAAATGTTTTAGAAGCAATTAAATTCCTAAAAGGTGAATTTATTGTAATTGAAAAAAGAAAACAATGGCCTGCCGGTATAATGGCTGAAACTCAAAAGAAAATATCTAATGAATACCAAGTTGAGGATGGACGAGCATTATGTGCTTTCGGAGATGCAGGATGGGGCAAATTCATACATGATGATAAATACGTAAGTAATTATTTTAGAGATGAGCTTGTTAATGCAAGTGTTGATTTGATTTCAGAATGGTTGCACGGCAAGATAGAACACATGCATGTCGCCTATATACCATCACTTAGCAAACCAGAGCTCGTAAAGTCATTTGCGCACAGAGTTGCGAAAAAGCTTAATATTCCATGCCTGGATATAATAGAAAAATCAAAAACAACCCGACCGCAGAAAGAACTTGAAAATAGTGCATACCAATGCAAAAATGCCTTTGATGGTTTTTCAGTGAAAGAGGCATGTACTAACCGAGACATTTTACTGATTGATGATATGGTGGATTCAAGATGGACTTTAACAGTTTGTGGTTACATGCTTAGAGAAAAAGGAGCGGGGTTAGTTTATCCATTTGCGATAGCATCAACCACAGGAATGAGAGGGGCTGAATAGATATATGAATATCTCAGATGACAGTTATGCAATGCTATTATTATGTTCAGATTTAGCATTGAGAAATATAGATAGCAAAGTTAATGCATATACGGTATCTCAGTGGTCAAATCTTGATGAACGGCTAATTCAAAGCAAACTAACGCCCAAAGTACTTTTTGATGTTTCTTCAGAGAATATTAAAAAGAAGCTTTATTTATCTGATGAGGAATCCGTGAGAATTGAAAAGCTATTATCTAGGGCAGTCCAGTTTAGTATTGAATTATCTGCTTTGAATGGAAAGGGAATATTTACGATGACAAGAAGCGATTCTGGTTATCCGGTAGCTTTGAAAAATAAATTAAAAAGACTGGCACCACCGATTTTATACTACTCAGGGAATTTGTCTCTAATATCAAATAAAGGTGTAGCAATTGTTGGATCTAGAAATATTGATGAGGCTGCATTAAGATTTACAGAAAAACTTTCAAGACGTTGCACCAATGATAGATTGAATATTGTTTCTGGAGGTGCAAGAGGCGTAGATTCAATTGCAGAGAATGTTGCAAATAAATCTGATGGAACTACAGTGATATTTGTTGCAGATAGTTTGGAAAAAAAGATTAGGCAAAAAGAAACCAGAGAGGCAATAATGAGAAAGCAATCAATAATTTTATCATCTTTTAGACCAGATATGCCGTTTCAAACATATGCAGCTATGGAAAGAAATAAATACGTGTATGCTCTTTCGGATTTTGTAGTTATTATTTCATCTGATTACAATAAGGGTGGAACTTGGGCCGGAGCAACAGAAAATTTGAAGCGTGGTTGGGTACCAGTGTTTGTTAGGAAAGAAAATGAAATCCCGCAGGGGAATATTAATTTATTGAAAAACGAAAATGTTTATCCGATAACTCAAGAAATATTAGATAACGAAAATATAAACATCTTTGATTGGGTTACATCGCAAGTAAAGAAATCAAATAAAGAAGAAGTCATTAAACCACAGCAGATACCTTTATTTTAATTATAGTATACTAGGAGACCGTATATATAATGTTTATAAGATGCAAATGGAAAGTATCCATGCTGATTTAACCGATAAGAATGGACATATTCCCTTGAACGTGGAAAAGCAAAAGAATGTATCGACGTATTGGCTTGTATTAAAAAATGCAAAAATACACTCCTGACATCAATCTTTGCTATCGTTCCATGTGGAAAATGTAGTGTTACTTTCCCAAATTGGATTCAAAGAGGCATATAAGAGTTAAATTGAAGATGGATGAGCTGAATTTAACTGTAGCAGAGAGCAAAGCAACCTATCGGTGACCTTACCCCAAAATTTTTTATCAAGCATAAGGCTAGTCCGGTCTGATTACTGGGATGACGAAGGAGTTTTCAGAAGTCTCTTTGATGAATTAGGCGAGATTCATAAAATTGAATCAGAAAGTGCAAGAACTTCAAAAAAATGGAGATTTATTGGACTTATAGCTTTTGGTGGCAGCATTATACTGGAAATCGCTATACTCATTAA
>JAGODU010000250.1 GCA_017998095.1 Prolixibacteraceae bacterium
GCCGAGCAACCAGCCACCGACACAGAAGGGGACTGCCAATACAAGGGAGTACGTATACGCCCGTGAGAGGGCAGTTCCAATGATTTCATAGCTTCCTTCTTCATTCCAGCCACTGAATCGTGGAAAAAGGACATATTCCAATGCGAGGGCGACAAATACCCCAAGAGAGGCCAGCTGGAGAGCGACACGATAAACACCGACCTCGGAGTTCCCCAAGAAATAGCCGATGAGCACTACGTCAACAGTTGTAAGAACGAGAAGTCCACTCCAAGCTAAAAATGACCAGAACGAAAAGGTAAAGAGACTTTTTAGATGGCCTTTAGTGAACCGGCCAATCCGCACTTCAAGGTATCGGTAATTAAAAAGAAATCCGATTGTAAGACCGACAATAAATCCTCCTGCAAGGCCAGCAATCTGGTATCCAAAGAATACAAAAATAATCTGAAGGATAATTCTTGTGAGGTTGTTCAGTAGATTAGCCCCTTGCACCACACCAGTCTTACCCAAGCCGTAATTCCCACTAGAAGCAATACATAACGGCAGATTTACAAGAAGGGCAAGTAACAGCCACCAAAACAAATCTGAAGAATCCAAATCAGCAATATAAGGTCGGATCACAAATAGCATTCCTATAGATACCACAAGAAGGAGGAGGCGCAATGATACTGCTGCAGAATAAAACGCTTCCTGATCTTTTCCCTCACTCATTCTTTTAGCTGTGGCACCACCAAATCCGCCGTCAACGACTAGGTTGAAGAGTGAAAAGTATGCAAGAAAAAGAAAATATGCTCCAAGTATAGATGGCCCAAGAACATGGGCAAAATAGAACGTTGAGAGAAATCCAACCGCAGTGATGGCGATATTCGTGCCGATATGAATAAGGCTCTGGCGTCTCACCGCTTCCATATTCATAAACTGCTGAAAAAACGCAGGCTTCTCTGTCACAAGACTCCATTTGGTTTCAAAGGAGATTATTTCTTGCGAGTGAATTATCCCGGAAAACCTATTAGCCTCCAATTCCAAGAAGAGAGCGTGAGCATCTCTTTTAAGCGGGGGTGGAACCTGATACCTCATTCAATGGTTAAAAGTAAACGAATGGCTATATCCTTAAACTGGACCTCCAAAAAACCTTACACAGAGGAGTCCGGATTCCTCACAGAGTTTTATCTCCCAAAGTTTATTCTGCTACGGGGGTCTGGCAGCAACACCTATTCTCTGTTCACTGGGATTCCTGGACCGTACAAGATATCCCAGCGATCAGGACGGCACCCATGAAACCGAAAGTCCGGGTGGTCCTTGTAGGGCCATCGATCCGCTTTCTCTCCGGGATCAGTTATTATACCATCAGGCTCGCAAATGCAATTTCAGAATCGACAGAGGTAACGGCAGTCCTCTTTCGCAACATGCTGCCCAGAAGATTTTTTCCCGGATGGAAGCGGGTAGGGAATCCTCTCTCTACAGTATCATACACGACTGAAGTAAAAGTCATGGAACTCCTTGATTGGTATAGTCCCATTTCATGGATGAGGGCTGCAGCCCAGCTGAGGAAGGCGGATATCATCATTTTCCAGTGGTGGACGTCCAGTGTTGCTCACATGTATGCGGCCCTCCAGTTTATGCTCTTCCGGAACGTCCCGATTATCATCGAATATCATGAGGTCGTTGATCCCCTCGAACAAACAATTCTCCCAATCCGGATATATTCGGTCCTCATGGGGAAGATTATCAGAAAGCGAGCCGATGGTTATGTCGTTCATTCCGAGGCTGACAGGGCTCTTGTTGAAACGTCTTACCGTGTTCCTCATGACAAAGTGATGGTGATGCCTCACGGCCTTTATGACCAGTACCCTGTTATCGAACGAATCGTTGCACGGAAACAACTGGAGATTGCTGAAGAAAACGTGATCCTCTTTTTTGGTCTCCTTCGGCCCTACAAGGGCGTGAAAAACCTGATCGAAGCCTTTGACACCCTCCCCACTGAATTGCTGCACTCCACCCGCCTCCTCATTATCGGGGAAGCCTGGGAAGACAAGGATGCTCTGGATCGTGCTGAAAAATCACCCAACAGGGAGCAGATCACTATCGTCAACCGCTATATCGCGGACGATGAAGTGCCGGTCTATTTTTCTGCTGCTGACCTCATTGCCCTGCCGTATACCCGTGCTTCCCAGAGTGGTGTTGCCCATATCGCGATGGCCTTCGGTCTTCCAATAATCGCAACAAAAGTCGGAGGCCTCGAGGAGGGTTTACAATCATATTCAGGTGCTCTCTTCATCGCTCCAAACAACAATGAAGAACTGAAAAGAGCATTGGTTCAGCTATTAAGGGAAAAGGGTTCGTTTCCTCCTCCGGCAAACCTTGCCTGGAGCGGAATCGGCAAAAAGTGGACCACATTTCTCTTGTCAGTCATCCTCAATGGATCAAAAAAAGGTGCCTGAAATGAAGATCATACAAGTCTGTCCCCGCTATTTTCCCGATATTGGGGGTGTTGAGACTCATGTTAAAGAACTGAGTGAGTGGTTAGTAAGAAAAGGTCATGATGTTGATGTAATATGTACTGATCCAACCAATCAATATCCAAGATTTGAGATAATTAATGGGGTAAAGGTACATCGGTTTTTTGGATTTGCACCTTTCGAGAGCTACTTTTTTGCCCCCCAGATTAGTCTCTATATTAAAACTAGGTCATATGACATTCTTCATGCCCACAATTATCGAGCATTTCCGATGTTCTTTTCAGCATTAGCATTCACACCTTTTTCCGCTAAAAAGTTGATCATTACAACACATCTGGGATTTTCAAAGACCTTTAAGATACTCTATAAGATTTATAACCTTTTTCTTGGGAATTATATATGTAAAAAAGCCTTTAAAATCGTCATTGTTTCTCCAGCTGAAATTAATGAGATTCCATTTATTACAAAATATCAAAAAAAAATATGTATCATTCCAAATGGTGTCGATTTTAATAAAATATCTAGCCCTATTGTCCAAAATAAAAATATGACTGATAAGTTTGAGATTTTATTTGTAGGTAGAATTGAGAAACTTAAAGGGATTGACGAAGTAATCAGGATATCTGCTACTCTCCAGGATATTCCATTTCAGGTCACAATTGTCGGAGATGGCCCATATAGGCATCATTATGAAAATATAGTGAGACGTTTAATGCTTGATGATAAAATAGAATTTAAAGGAAGAATTACGGAGAGAGATTTACATCAGATATACACAAAATCACATATTTTTTTATTATTATCTGAATATGAAGCCCACAGCATTGCATTGACAGAAGCGATGAGTTTCGGGATCGTCCCTATCGTAACACATGTTGGAGGAAATTCATACATCGTTAAAAATGGTAAAACTGGTTTTTTGGTTAAGTACCCTGTTCAGAAAGGCGATGTGGAAACAATCATAAGGACACTTTGGAATGACAAGGACCTATTTGAAAGGATAAGTAGAAATGCCCGCCAAGAGATTGAAAATAATTATGAGATAAATCATGTATTTAACCAAATTCTGGAGATCTATTCAATATAACGATTTGTTTTTATTGTCAAGATCCTATAAATAAAGTAAATTGTTGAGATATAAACATGGATAAAATTATTTTTATAAAACCTATAGGAAAAGGGAGCCCATCAATATATTCCCATGAATTAGCAAAAAGGCTAGAAAAATACTCAGAGATCGAGATTAAACAAATTTCCACACCTCTTTTATCTTATCATGAACTTTTTAATTTTTTAAAATATTTAATTAAGAATTATAATACAATTATTCACTTTCCTTTTTATTATTACGCGAAATTTGCACTTTTCACTCGAAAGTCTATTATTAGTGTTCATGATATGTGGTGGGTCGATTATCCTTACAGAGATATTTACCCAAACAAGAGAGACAAGATCTTTGCAAAAATGGACGTCAAAGGTATAAAAAGGGCAATTCATATCATTACACCAAGTGTCTTTTCAAAAAATCAATTAATTGATTATTTAGACATTAATCCTCAAAAAATAACAGTAATTTATAATGGCGTAGACCATTCAATCTTTAAACCGATTATTGGTCAGAATCCATTCAATTTCGATTATATTTTATTTGTCGGATCTGAACAACCTAGAAAAAATTTAAAGACATTATTAGAGGCATTTAAAATTCTTAAACAAAATCCTGATTTTCAAAATTTGAAATTGGTTAAGGTTGGGGGCCCGGAAACAGAAAATTTCAGACGCCAAACATTGCAGGATATCAATAACAAGAATCTCAATGGGGAGGTAATATTTACCGGTTATATTAAAGAAGAAGATTTACCATCCATCTATTCAAATGCCCGATGTTTTATTTCTCCTTCCTTTTGCGAAGGATTTGGTCTGCCTACAGTTGAAGCAATGGCATGTGGTTGTCCAGTCATTACTTCCAATACGTCAGCATTTCCAGAAATTATTAGTGATGCAGGACTCATGAGAAATCCATTAGATGCTAGAGGATTTGCGGATGATATTGAAATGATGTTGAATGATGAATCATTTCGAAATTTTTTTATTCAAAAAGGAATAAAAAGGGCGAAAGAATTTTCCTGGGATATTGCTTCTAAAGAAATGAAAAAGGTCTATGATTCCAACCTAGGGAAAAATGAATATTCCCGGAGCATTAAAGGATGAATAAATTAAGGATTCTATCTCCCGATGCTCTACTACCGGAAAAATTTGGGGGCTATATCAGGACTTTTAACATTGCAAAATTATTAAAGGGGATTTTTCAGGAAATTGAGGTATTAGCAGTCCATGAAAATTACTTTTTTGATGATTATATCGAAGGGATAAAAATAAAACAAAGTAAAAAGTTCAAAAATTCTTTTAATAAGTACAACTATTATGCAAATGCTTTACTAACAAAAGGTTTAGTAATCCCGGATAAAACATTTACAAACAAAAATGAATTTTTATATCAACTTGAATCCCCTTATTTTTTCCATTCAATTAAGAGAGAGAAGATAAAGAACTTTATTTTAAACCAACATAACATTAGTTGGGAAATAGAGAGATTTTCTTTTAATGATTTGAGATTGGATACCTATAATAATCTATTCAGAAATAGAAATAAAAAAGTTGAGATTGCTGCATTAGAAGAAGCTGCACTCATTCTTGTTTGTTCAAATATTGACAAAA
>JAGODU010000053.1:0-10507 GCA_017998095.1 Prolixibacteraceae bacterium
CCTTACCTGTAATAGATAGTTTCACAGCTAATCCAACAAGTATCATTTCCGGAAACTCTTCAACTTTATCATGGCAGACAACAGGAGCAACCTCGGTAAGCATAAACCAGAATATTGGAGCAGTTAGCTTGGATGGAACAAGGAGTGTGAGTCCTACGACAACGACAACCTATACGCTAACAGCAACCAACAGCAGTGGAAGCTCTACTGCCACGGTGACAGTAACTGTTGGAGCTTCCTTACCTGTAATAGATAGTTTCACAGCTAATCCAACAAGTATCATTTCCGGAAACTCTTCAACTTTATCATGGCAGACAACAGGAGCAACCTCGGTAAGCATAAACCAGAATATTGGAGCAGTTAGCTTGGATGGAACAAGGAGCGTGAGTCCTACGACAACGACAACCTATACGCTAACAGCAACCAACAGCAGTGGAAGCTCTACTGCCACGGTGACAATTTCTGTAACAAATTCAATAATTCTAACTGTTAATCCAACATCAGTCAATTTTGGAGAAAAGAAAGTTGGTGGAATAACTGAAATGAATATAACTATCAGCAACTCTACACGTTCCAGCTCAAATCTCATCGGCAATGTAAGCATAACTGGAGAAGGGTTTTCTATTATCGGGGGTAGCGGTTGCTTCAGTATAGAACCAGGTAAATCACGTTATGTTACTATCAGATTTTTAGCAAATTACCCAGGCAATTATTCGGGCTCGCTCAAAATAACCCATAATGCAACTAATACCTCAACACCTTATGGTGTTCCTTTGAGCGGGAGTGCAATAATCCCAATTTTTATTTCAACAAGTCAATCATCAATTGACTTTGGGGTAGTCACAGCAGGCCAGTCAATCGATCGGAACTTAACTATTCGTAACTCTTCAAATTCAGATGCAAATCTAATTGGTAGAGTAAGTATAAGTGGAACAGGATTCTCTATTATCTCGGGAAGTGGTTCTTTCAATCTTTCCCCTGGTCAATCAAATACCGTCACTGTTAGATTCTCACCAAAATCTAATGGTGGAACAGTTTATTCAGGTTCAATAAATATTACACATAACGCAATCAATCATGAGTCACCAATTATAGTACCTTTACAAGGTAAAGGTGGCCCTATCTATCCAATAAATGTTACTATACCTAACAATAGAACGATATGGGGAACAGGTGAAAAAAATGTACCAATTCGTTGGACAACAGGGAATCTTGGTGGAAGTGTTAATATTTACCTATACAAAGGTAACACTCAATTATTTTTGATTGAAACAACAGAAAATGATGGAAGTTATAATTGGGATGTCCCATTAGGAGGTATGGATTTAGGGACTAACTTCAGAATCCGAGTATATTATGATTCTTATAATTATGATATGAGTGATTATTTTGAGATAGATATGCCATGGGCTGCTTTAATAGTCTATTTTGATAATGGTAATTGGTCGCATGCTACAAATGTAGATGATTGGAAAGATAAATTATGGCTAGTATATAGTGATCCTATGGGTACTCACCCAATAACCGATCCATCATGGAATGATTGTTTTGGAGATGTTCAAGTATTTACACCAAAAAATTTAAACGAGAAGCAGAGTATTTATATATCCGAATATGGTCCTCTTTCGTTAAAAAAGGGATTAACCATAGATCCGTCATGTTCTTATATTGGCGTAGCATTACAAGGATCTCTTGAACAATATACAGGAGCCGGAGGACTTTGGGTTCAGACTAACTATAATAACTGTCCACAGATGAGATTTAATTTTAGAGATAATAATTGTCAGACTCAGATTAGAACTGTTGATAATCAATATTTTTATTCAGACAATCCAACGCATATCAAAATTGGCTATGACAATACAAATACATTATTTGGGCTTAATTCCGGTGCAATCAAACAAATTTCATTTCAATTTGTAGGATGGAGGATAACTAGTAAAGGTGACTTGGTAAAAAATAAAGGTCTAATTATGAATGATGAAGAATGAAGCCATTGAAATCTAATTAATTAAAAATGAGTTCGATATAATTATTAATATAAATGGCTGGTTATTAATAATTTAATTGTTTATTGGCAACTATATGGTACATTGTATATTATTATAAAAGGATTCTTTCCAAATTTGTTTAACCACATACTATACCACTAGTGTCCGACTAATAAATAAGAGCGGTAATTGTCAGACTGGCGACTTTTAACAGCACTAAATTATTTTATATCATAAGTTCATTGTTACTAAGTATCTAGATTCATTACTATTAAGTATTGTTCAAAATCTGGAATAGGATAGTTTTACACTATTATAGAAATAGTGGCTAAAAAACTCGTTAAACTGATTTTTGGTTAATCAGTAATTGTTATAAGAAGGATTTAAATAATCGCTTCTGCTTTTAACCATTACATAAATCTCAATACTATGAAAACCACATATATCAAATGCATAAACACGTTTTATTATTATTTTCAGTCATCTAGGTTCCCTCGCTTGAGCGGGGCAGGCATCACACTATTAAAATAAAAAGAATATTATGATGAAACCCACATGTATTGCATACACAAACAATTATGTATATAATTATCAAACATGTGCGGTTCCATCCGACCATTAAAATAAATTGTATTCGGATGAAAAGACTAATATTTCTCCTAACGGTTTTATCTTTTATATACTTGATGTTATCATGCGAAAAATATAATTCACCCCCAACAATCATAAATTTAATTGCAAGTAAAACAACTGTTGAGAGTGAAGAAATTGTGATGTTTTCTTGCGAAGCACAAGATCCAGATGGTGATCCGATAATGTATCGATGGTCTTGTTTGTCTGGAATGTTTATATCAGGAACCTCTTCATCAACTGTGATGTGGAAAGCACCCCAGACCAATTCGGAAACAATATCCAAAATAACTGTTCAAATTGCAGATGCTGGACATCCATTTGATGGTCCTTTTATGGATTCGCGAGCAATAATCTTAATGGTAGACCCTGCCGCACCAAGTTGTGTGAAGGAGAACTACGGAACGATGATTATCAAAAACACTAATACTTATGCCATTCGAGTACAATGTTCGAGAGAGGATCCAGGTTGTCCAGAATGTGTTTCTATTGACCACACATCCGTCGTATATTTAGCGCCAAATCAGTCTGCAACATTTAACATCAAACCTGGTAATATAATTGCATGGTGCATATCAGAAGCCAATTGGCAATTAGGTTTAGGTGGTCCGTGGACTACAACTGTGCCTTTCCCTTTAGCTCAATGCGAAATACGAACATTAAATTGGGGACCCGGTAAATAAGTACAAGTATAAAAAGGATACTATTTTTACTATTTGTCATTATGCCAATCTATAACCAGAATGTACACCACCCTTACAATTACATTCATGAATTAGACTATAACAATATCACAGCCTCTACTTTTTCTGACCAAAAGAAAGAAAAGTGGCCGACGGCCCAAATAGAGCCCAGAATGAGGAGTCAATAAACTCGGAACAAACACACTTTGGTGTGGTCTTTCGACTCAGTTGAATCTTATCAGTTTTACTGGTGAAAGAAATCCGACCTTCAATCAATTTGATTAAACAACTATGACCAGAGATAAATCATTAATCATTAAAGACATATGGTTGAACACATCGTTCAAATTTTGAAATATTTTATTTTAATTTAATCTGTCCGATATTTAATAACAGCAAATCATGATTAGTATTCAGAAAATGGGGTTGCTAAAAGCAGTTACCTTAGTTTTTGTTCTCCTATTACCTAGCTGCTTAATAGAAGAAGAGGAACTAACACCAGATGCTCCAGAAGGAACGATCTGGAAATCATCAACGGTTAAGACCACAGAAATTGGTGGGAATAAGCTATCTGTTATGACTGCGTACAATCTTAGCTCACCAATAGAGAATGGAAAATTCGAAACAATTGTATCTCAGATAGGAACACAATTAGTATTTGTCGTTGATGGGAATAATAATGTCAGAGGTTTGTCTTACACAATAAATGATGGTAATGGCTATTATATTCTGCCTATTGATGCGACAACCACAGTTAATTCATTGTTCTTATTACTATCTGGAACAAGTACCCAGACTGCAAATCAAATTAACAATTTGATAACTAATTTAAATACCATTACAGCTTATAATGAACTTTCGGAATATGTAAGAGTTAATTTGCCAAACCAAGCTTTGGAAGACATTTTGGCTGACACCTTTGCAGACTCACTTTTCCAAGAAATAATCATAACCTATTCTACTACTTTCAAAAATAATGATGCCCAGAGAAAAAGTACGAATAGTGAATACGATACAGATTTTACTCTTTACGGATTAGACAATCAAACTCGCGAACTGTCTAATTATGCATGTAGGTATGTTAATGTGTATAGATCTTATAGAACGGGTACACAAGTACAGTCAACTCTCCTATTTCCCAGTATGCCTGGAGCAATCGGAATTGGAATAGGCTCAATTATCACCTGGACTGCTTGTGATCCGACAGTTAGGATTGATAATACCTTTTCACCACCATCTCAAAACTCAATTACGGATTATTGGATAATTGGCCCAGGAAAAGCTCCATATACAGAATTTCCACCAAATAATGTAAGTACTGATCTAAGTGAAGTCACGGGATTAACTGCTATCTATTATATAGGATACCCAATCCTTGACATTGCTTTTGGAGGCTTAAAGATTACAGGACACAATGAGGTTGATCTTGTGAAAGCAATCTATAATGCTGGGAAAGGATCAATCAGTATCGATAAGATTCAATCTGCGCAGACCAACAGGGAATTCATTCGTGCATCGATTGATTATGTGGCTGCTGTATTCAAAGTAGCACAGGCTGTTCCTGCCATTTCAGGAGCTTTTGGAGTTGTGGGAACATCACTTAGTGCTGTCTTTACTACCACAGCTATGACTAGTGGATTATTAACCTTATACACTCGAGCTGAAGAGGCGCGGAAGCTTCCTCCGTTTAAAAAAATATCGATCGGCACCCGCCCAGACCCGCCAACTTTAGTAAATCCATTAGATAATGCTGTGAATCAACCCCTTTCAATAGTCCTAAGTTGGAATGCAAACCCGATTGTTACAAGTTATGAACTCGAAGTAGCTACAAATGTGGCATTTGCTTCTCCTTTATATAAAGCGAATAATGGAGGCAAACTAAACGTACAGATTAAGAACTTAGCATTATCAACAAAATATTATTGGCGTGTAAGATGTGTAAATAACAACGGAATCTCTGATTGGTCGGCAGTTAGAAGTTTTACAACAATTTCGGGAGCCCCCGTAACTGCATTTACAGCTTCCTCAAGAACAATCACTACGGGACAAAATGTCCAATTCACTGATCAGTCAACTAATTCCCCCACAAGCTGGAGTTGGAACTTCGGTGATGGCGGAACAAGTACTATGAAGAATCCTTCATATGTATATTCAAATGCAGGTGTTTACACGGTGACTCTAACCGCGACAAATCCCGGTGGTTCAGATACTGAAACGAAAACTAATTATATTACGGTGACACCTTGGGTATTCGGGACAGTTACTAATCCAATAACTGGCAAGACTTGGATTGATCGCAATCTTGGTGCCAACCGAGTCGCTACAAGTAGTACAGACAGCGAGGCTTACGGTTATTTGTATCAGTGGGGACGGGACACCGATGGCCATCAGTTAAGAACAAGCAGCAAAACAATTACTTTAAGTAATAGCGATACGCCTGGCCATGGGAATTTTATCTTGGCATATAACAGCCCAAACGACTGGCGTAGCCCGCAGAACGCCAATTTATGGATAGGTTTAACCGGACTGAATAATCCTTGTCCTGAAGGCTATAGATTGCCTACCGAGGCTGAATGGGAAGAAGAACGATTAAGCTGGAGTAGCAATAACTCTGCTGGTGCTTTTTCTTCTCCTCTGAAATTACCTGCCGGTGGCCACCGTGATTCCTATTATGGTTCTCTTGGGAATGTGGGTTCCTTTGGTTACTATTGGTCAAGCACCACCGATGGCATTTACTCTCGAATCATGAACATTGGCTGGAGTAGAGCTTACATGGGGAGCTTCCCCAGAGCATTTGGAGGCTGTGTCCGTTGCATCAAAGACTGATACTTAACTCAAAGGTTAGCTACTTATCAATATAGATCGTGACCCACATGCCCTCTTCTCATGCCAAATGAATATAGAACCGAGGATGTCATCTTCTTCATTACAAGGCTGCCTTTCCCATAGCCTAAATATAACACTGTTTATCAATCATTTGTTAAAATATGGTACACGTAATGGAAAGAAAGATTAGGAGGGAAAAAAAGAATAACCATGGAGAGAAAAAGAAAGATTGCCTGATAAAAAATGACAAATCACTAATTATGAATCACCATGAGGACATAGGCCTATTTTATTGCCGAATAATATCGATAGAATTGTGGAAAAGTCGTGCCTGAGTTGTTTCGTGGTTTCCATCGCAGGTAAGGCCTCAATCCTCCCGTTCAATGACCTCGGATACCACGCTGGTGAAGTCGTCCCTGATCAGAGAAACGTGAGATTCAACAGGCAACAAACTATCGTTTTTGATTATGAAAGACAAACCGGAAAAGGCGGTCAATATCTGTGGACAAACGCAAAAAAATAACTCTCAATTCTCTGAAACAATATGATAACCTATTGTACTGGTTTTGTTTGATAACGTGTAAGTCCACGTAAACATTTGGAATAATTTTTAAAATAGTTTCACCCATTTAACATAGGATATGGAATTGTTTGGACTATAAAATACAGTAAATAATTTATCCATGAAGTCATCTTTAACATAATTGAGTATAATTAACATATCATGATTAATGATTAGCTGACTAAATTTAATGACAATACTCCAAATAAATTTCAAAATATGAAATATTACATTCTAATATTAGGGTTTTTTATTCTGATTCCCTCAGTTAAATCGCAAAGTACATATGTGAATGTAGATAGCCTACTATCTGCTAACCCAGAAATTAGATCCAGTATTCTTTGGACAAATAGAATAAATACAATCTCCTATGAGAATTGGTCACCCGTGATGAAACAAGAATTACAAATTGCGGTAGATGATTTAATAAATTCTAGAACTCCATTCGATTTGGATGGTCTGCCACCCGTTACTCAGGTGGATACTTATAGTCTTTCTATTTCTGAAAGCACAGCCTGGGAATATTACATAGCCTATGTTGCGCAAAGTATTGTCGCGGACATCGTGAATTTAGTGCCCTGGAAACTCAGCGAATTGAACGAGACTTCGTTGTCGGTCTTATTCAATAGTAGGTCTATGATACACTTTGATTTTGATTGTAATGAATTTTCTTTTGTATGTGTAACCCCAGCTCCTCCTGACTATACATATAGGTTTTTAGAAGACAATGCATTGATTGGGGCAACAAGATTAGAGACAATTACGAGAGTTATTGAATGGTGCAAAAGGCTTAATCATTTCATTGGTAGAGGGGATGCAGAAAACTTATATTCAACATGGCAATATTATGGAGCACCACCTGTAATAAGGACTATTGAAGGAACTTTCTATAATGATGATATTATTCGCAGACATTGGACCGCTGGTTGTCATGGGACTGTGAATTTTATGAGAAGTTTGTTACATACTTTAAATATTCCCGTGGAATATATCAATCTAGGTCATGCACTACCATATTTTGTTCATGAAGGTTTATATTTATCTCACGGTGATGATCCATATTGCAGCACATGGCGCAGTAGTGATGTGCCTATCCCCGCATCAGAACTTCTAATAAGAAGTGCTGAATATCAAGAACATTTCGGGAGCCAGCTTACTTATCAAGAAAGGATGAATAACTTTGGCTACAAACCTGTAGAATTAGGAGTGAAATACTTATCTATAAGATTCTGTGAAGATAGATGTAAAGCTAATAGTCTGGGTTATGATAATCAGCAGTGTTATGAAAGTATGAGTGATAATTGCGGACTGGACAGAGTATACACAATGCAAGACTTAATTGAACTTGACTTTTGGAATCGACTGGACGATAAAATCTCTAATTATGGGGGTTGTGCTTTAAATAAAAATTTCATTTTTGACAATGAGTATTGGCCACCACCAAGTTCGGAGAAATCTATTGTAAATATTTGGTTTTTTGGACAATATGGTGAGACTGTGATTGATAATGATTCAAAAACAATCTCCGCTAAACTTAGACCCGATTTTAATTTGAGTAATATAATCCCTCATTTTAGTGTTTCAGAAAAAGCTAGTATAGATCATGATTCTGGCACACCTGTGGATTTTACAATTCCTAAATCATTTACTGTTACGGCAGAAGACGGTACTCAAGAAATATGGTCTGTAAACATTGCATTTGTTACTTCTTATCTTATGGTAGAACCACCTACACGTCGAATTAGTTCAGATGCAGGGAATGCACTCTTTAGAGTATATTCAAATGTAAATTGGTCAGTTTCCGATGATGCAAACTGGTTATCAATAAATCCATTAAGTGGCAATGGCAATGGAATAATTACTGCAAATTATTCTGCAAATACAAGAGCAACATCAAGAAGTGCTGCAATAACCGTATCTGGAACAGGACAAGACTCTAAAGATCTTACAATTAATCAACAATTTGGAATTGACACATTGTCTGTAACACCGTCAAACATAGAGGTGGGCCCTGAAGCAGGAAGTGCTGACTTTCTAATTTACTCTAATACAAATTGGGACATCTATGCATATTCAGCTGATTGGTTAAGTATAAGTCCTCCATTATCTGGTACTGGCAACTTTCTTTTATCAGTTAATTATGATTCTAATACATCAGGAACAAGGTTAGGCTTATTGATCATAACTGGAGAAGGAGTGGATACTCTACTTGTTAGAATCTTACAGACTGGTTCAGATACCTTGTCCGCATTTCCCGGTAATCGCAATGTGAGTTCACAAACAGGAAGTACTACTTTTGACATTACATCAAATACAAGTTGGTTTATATCTACGCATTCATGGTGGTTGAGCATGGAAAAATATTCTGGAAATGGGAACGCCACCCTTACAGTTCATTATGAGTCTAACCAAACAGTTGAATCAAGAATTGGCTCATTTACTATTACAGGACCCTACCTTTCACCACAAACTTTTACTGTTACTCAAGAAGGAGTACCTGCATATCTTAATACATCTTCTTCAACGTTGTCTATAGGATATCAAGAAGGTTCAACCAACACTTTTAATGTAACTTCAAACATTAATTGGAGTTCCACAAATTCTGAGACATGGCTGACACATTATCCAAACAACGGATCAGGGGATGGAACGATCACCTTATCTGCGCAAAAGAATCCCAATACTTCATCAAGAACTGCAACGATATCAATATCTGGTGAAGCAGTTGCCACTCAGACAGTAATTATTACACAAGATGGCGCTCCTGCAGTTCTAAACGTTTCACCTACTTCGTTGCCAATAGACTACATAGGAGGGGAAACCAATTCCATTAATATCATTTCAAATACTGATTGGGTAGCATCATGTTCCGAGAATTGGCTGACAGTGAGTAGTGGCAGTGGTACAGGAGATGCCTCAATACTAATAACTGCTAAAGAAAACACAACTATCACTGCAAGGCAATGTACAATAACTATTACCGGCGCAGGTGTTCCCCCTACGACAGTTACCATAACTCAAGAGAGTGCGTCTCCATTCCTTGAAACATCAGTGACATCACTTCCATTAATTTCAGAAGAAGGAGCAAGCGGTACATTCGATATTACTTCAAATACAAGTTGGACTGTATCAAGTTCCGAGCCGTGGTTGACAGCAGCCAATACAAGTGGATCAGCAAACGGAACGGTTACAGTAACGGCCCAGAAGAATCCTACAATTAACACAAGAAACGCAACTGTCACTATAAACGCAACAGGATTAGCTGACAAGACAATAATTATTTCTCAGGCTGGCTCACCAACCGGGATAATGGATTTTGAGGGTGGACAAATAAGAATATATCCCAATCCTGCGAGTACTATTTTGGTTATCGAAGGAATAATACAAGAGGCTCAAATAATAATCTTTGACATACAAGGTAGTCTGGTCCTAAAAAGGGAGATAGACGGGACTGTCATTGATATTAGCAACCTCCCTTCAGGGGTTTACTCGATTGTTTTAGAGAGCAATAATGAGATTATAAAGAGGAAGTTCGTGAAGGTGAATTAGTCAAGGCTTAATTTGACAGTTAGAGATTTTTTTGAGAAAGACAATATGTAAATCTGTCAAAATACTGCCCCCCCAGTACCCTACTCCCTTTTATATATCAGATCGCCTGGAGTCTTATTCAACATTCTCCAGATATTCAACGGAAGAACTATCAGACTTGCCAGAACAATTGCAGCCAATGCAATATATGTCTTGATATCATTTAACAGGTTAAAGTATTGGGTGTTCTCATCAATAATTGTTCCTGATACGCGGAATAAAAACCG
>JAGODU010000053.1:10607-25080 GCA_017998095.1 Prolixibacteraceae bacterium
ACGGAAGAACTATCAGACTTGCCAGAACAATTGCAGCCAATGCAATATATGTCTTGATATCATTTAACAGGTTAAAGTATTGGGTGTTCTCATCAATAATTGTTCCTGATACGCGGAATAAAAACCGGAAAAATCCTGTTTCGCCAATTAACAATGATATACCCAATGCAATTGCTATTGCATATAATAAAAACCTGAGAGATAATAAGGAATATATTCTCACAATTACGGAATTAGTCAATCCAAATGCCTTAAATGTCCCAAGATTCGGTTTTATCTTGTTTATATGCACTTTTAGCAGATTCGACAGGAAAAGTATAATGCTAATGACACTGAAGATAACAAGGAATCCGGAGATGAAAAATGTGAGTTTTGAAACAAAGTTATAATTCTCCTTGGATTCAATCTGTGACATATCAATCCTAAGATTCTTAAGATCGAAAAGAAAATTAGAAAATTCTCTGATCCTGTCAAGTGAAATAAAATTTACAGACAGGTTATCAAAAGAACTAAACTCATTCTCAAAGCCTGAAAGATCATATTTGTATATTCTTAAAATATTTGAGTTATTAAGAAACTTCCCATTTTTTATTTTTTCAGCAAAAGAGTTCAACAAGTTTGTTTCTACAATGTCAGGATTAAAGCTATAAGTAACATTATAACCGGACTCAAGAGTTGTATAATTAGGCAGAATTAAAGTATCGATAAAATGATTAAATAAAGTGTCATTCCTTAGAAGATTAAAAATATCCTTTGATAATTGATTGATTTTTGATCTGTTACCACTTGCAAAATAAATAAGCTCCTGTTGATAATTCATTGAAGTAATATCAAAAGGGAAATATCTGGAGTTTCTTTTTTTATAAAAATATGGTGTACATGCAAATAAATTATTCCCCGGCAAGTCATCAACAATTGCAACAACAGGTATTGGTACATCTATATACTTATTGTCCATAACCGGATATGACATATGAATATAAGGCGGATTTTCATTTGTATAACCCAGATCATCAAGCAATTGTCTTGTCAGAATCAAGCCAATATCGAATTCGTCTTTCCATCCGCTTCCCGCAATACGGTTTTTATCTGAAAGAATGCTATTTAATATAGGATTACCAATATTAATGGTCCGTCCGGTAAATTGTTTATCTCTATCTGAATTTTTATGAAAGAAATATACCGTTAGTTGATTATAGCCATTGCCATCTATATAGTAAAAGAAATTTTTTAAGGAATCTGTATTTATAAGTTCGATCAAATCTGGGATCTGATTCGCCAAAGTATATGGAATTTCAACATCGACCCACTTAATAAACGGATCATCCATTTTCTTTTTCAGGTAGTCAAGGCTTCCGTTGGCGAATCCAATTGAGATAAATGTTATAATTAAAATCAGAACGAGATAAAAGAAATTTAATAGTCTCTTCCCAAATAGTTCTTTACTTTCCTCCCTGTAAAAAATTTTATTAAAGTCCTTATTAATTTGTCTGATTGGCATTTCTTATTTCATTTATATTTCGTAAAACAATCGTCATCTTAACAGGATCTCAAGTATTTATATAATCAGACATGGTTTTATTATTTATCAAAACATAATCCAGTGTTATTATAAACATTTGTTTACCGAGAAGACCCTTAAGATTTCAGCTTTCATCCACTCACTATCACTCCAATCAGTCAAAGCATGATTTTTCCACATTTTTCTTCCATTAATCAGTCTGGATTTGTAGACATTATTTCCTGCTATATATCCATACGAAAAAGAATCTCCATTAATGTCATTTATTTTTTCTTCAATGAGAATAATATCATCTGCAGACTCAACCGCCAGATTTATATCATGAGTAACAATAATTGCCGACTTCCCTTTTGATTTCAGGACATCAGACAGATTCTTGAGTACCCTCCCTGCATTTATAATATCCAGATTCCCTGTTGGCTCATCCCCAAATAGAACAGTAAAATCAGGTGCCACAGCTCTTATAAAAGAAAGTCTCTGCCGCTCTCCTCCTGAAAGGTTATAGATCATAGTGGAATCAGAGACTTTATGATCCAGTTCCATATCGTGAATATATTTCTTCACAATTGCTCTGGCATTTTCTTTTGTCTGATTCTGAAGCAATAAAGTAATACAGACATTGTCGAGAGCAGTAAAATTATACATCAGGTTTGATTCCTGAAAAATAAAACTGAAATGTTCTTTCCTGATACCGGAACGGATCTTTTCATGTGCTTCATACCAAAGCCAGGCATAATCTATAGGCTTGGATCCGACATAAGGGTAAAAGTTCACCTTCGATTCTCTGGGAAGCGTTTTATTCATCAACCCAAGTGTTTCAAGAATAGTACTTTTCCCAATGCCCGACAGTCCAAGAATAACTGTAATTCTTCCTCTTTCAATAATAAGGTCCCTCACATATAGTACAGTTCTGTTCGCTGAATATTGACATTTCAGTTCGTCAATTTCAAAAAGCTTATCACAGTGTTCGTCAGAAATGGGCATAAAAATCTAATTATGGGAATAATTCCAGTGGTATCCAGTAATAAGTAATATTATTCGAGACAAACGATTCATTATAATTCTGGTCGTTAATTATTGATCTCAGGCCCGCCAGCTTGTTACATATATAGTCTGCATACATTTCAAATTCAGTGTCATCTATAACAGTTGCTTCAACGATATCGCGCAAACGAACTTGTGCGGTTAACTGACTTTGGGATGGCAATCCAAAAACAACATTATGGAGGTCATCAACTGTCATATTCATGATTTCTTCGCGTTTTTCAGAACCGATAATTGATTCCAGAATGTCAATCCAGATATTTTGCATTTTCAATCTTCTGTCAGACATACTGTTTCCGCCAATTCCGCAAAGTGAATTCAATCTCATTATAGTTTCAAGAAGATCTTCCCTGGATAAAAACAAAGATTCTTTAAAAATGGGATAGTTAAGATTTTTTACATTTTTTGCTGTATACCCTTTCATAGAGAACTGGTAATTTTTATTTTTCATCATTTCGATCTCTTCATTGCTCAGGCCCTGTAATTTAGAAAGGAAATTAATTACAGCAGGATGGTATTCATCGGTTTCTCCCTCATCAATATCCGGAGTACCCGCTCCTCTTATCACCTCATAAGCTTTTGCCAGCATTTGACTGACGCGTGTGTCAAACTCATTGATTTTAATAATTATTTCTTTCTCAAGGATTTCGTATGACAATGCCTGCCCAATTCCTGGGAACAGGTAACTGCCTACTATTTCCTGCGGGTTTAAAGTAAATCTATTAGGAGCAGTTGATAAAAATATGGGGTCTTCAAGAGCAGAATTTTCATTTATCCATTTTATCTTATTATCTTTTCTGATATTTCTGATTTTTAATGCACTACCTATTATTAATCTTCTCGATTGATCTATAAAATCCTGGTATGTTGGATAGAACCCATTATTAACCTGATAAGATATCAAACTAGATTCTGTTTCTGCCAGAAGATCGATAACTTCATTGATCGGAACCTGAGTTTCATCATTTCTGTAATGGCTGCCGCAATCACCAATCAATACAATGAAATTACTTTCCCCCCTTCTTATTCCAAGCTGAGTTAATGCAGTTTTCAAACCATAGAAAACTGCTTCTGGTAAATCGTTATCACGGTTGTAATCTGTTCTTGCGCGATTGAAAAATTCAATAATTTCCCTGTAATTCTCTGTCAACTGATGTAGTTCAATCTTATTCTCACCTTCAAGAAAATCGCGATATATAACAGCACCAAATGAGAAACGATTTTGGGTATCTTCAAGTTGCAGATTATTTACGCTGGTCTGAATACCGCTTGTAATAGATTTATAGAATTTCCCCATACTTTGCGTACCATCCACCACAAAGACAACATTTATTTTTCTTGTCTTCACTTCGAGAGCTTCAATTGCTTGACGTATTTCCGCCATTCTCTCCGGATCCATAATAGTTGATTCTGAACGTATCTTCCCCATCACACCTGTCCGATGAATTCCTGCATTCCTTGTTTCAAGGATGGGAAATCTCCTCCATTGGCCAATATTTCTTTTGGCTCCCGGATCATTCTCCCAAACTATAAACTTTGGATCAACTTTAATACCCGACTGATAATCCATGGCTGCTTTCTCATCAATAAAAATTGCAGGCCTTATATTTTTATTCTTCCTTTCATCTGCAGCAGCCTTTTCCCAATTTGGTTCAAGTGTGATTCTATGATCCCAAAATGTCACATTTTCAATAGGTACCCAACCTCTCATATTAGACAATACATCAATTTCATTACCCTGAAGCTCCATATTCTCTCCCAGTAAAACAGCATCTTCAGTAGCTTTGAAAACAAATAAAATTTCAAATAATCTTGATTTTTTATCAGAATCAATAGTCAATTCAGGGTTCTTTTTATATGTAATTGCTTCTTCTTTTAATTGAGCATTTGTTGTACCTTCGAAAGTACTTAATATCATTGCTTTCTTGTCAATAAGGCTTGACGCATTCCTGAGGCAGTGTTCCCAAAGCAGAAGTCTGTCTTTGTCAATCCAACCATAATCTTCCGAATTAATACTGATCTTTGGCCATACTGTCGGTTCAAATTCTTTATAGATATGGACATATGAGTCAACACATTCAGCAACCCGGAACTTCTCCATAAAAGTTAAAGTGTTTTTGACAGTGGTCCCTCCGGGTGTTGTATAAGTATGGTTGTTGTCTCTGTCTGAATATACAATCCAATATCTGTTAAGGGTTTTATAAGAGGAGTTGATATCGGCTTGATAAACCGGTATGAAGTAAATATCAGGTTTACCAACAGCTTTTATCGAATTTAACGACTGGGAATAAACAGTATGTTGACTCAGTATTAATAATGATATTAATATACCATGCAAGCGATTAATTGTCATTTTTTTATCCTTAGTATGGTGTAAATGAATAATTATAGCCCGTCCAGTTATTTTTAGCCAATTGATTCTTACGTTCAATAAATGCTTCAGAATCGTTTCTACCAAATAATAAGTCAATATTTATTTTTGTCGGGTCTATATGTTTTTTTGTAAGGTTCTTAATGAGAAGAAACCTGTCAATAAGCTCAATCTCTTGTATCCTAAATAGTTCTGATGATATGAAAAAATGAAGATAAACTGATTTATACTTTAATTCCAGATTGCCGTTGTTTTTGATGCTTATGATATCATTTTTATCCCAGATACTTAATATTGTATCTTTATCAAACATGATTACCGGAGAACTGGTATTTAAAGTCTGCAATGATGATGCTAAATTTTGAACATGAATATTTTGTATGTCATGAGAATGCAATATTTCTGGTTTATAACCATTGCTTAGATAAATCAAAAAATCATCCTTACCAGTCCTGATTTCATCAATTAATCTTATTAATCTATCAGTCAGGTCTTTTCTTTCTTTGCTACGGCTAACATCAATATATACCAGATGATAAGACTTATTATTCTTTTCATCATTTGTCTGGGGCAAAATTGCATCCATGTTGAAAAGAACAACTAGTACACATACAATAAATCTATGGATCATATTTACAAGTTTTCCTTTAGTAAAAATATTACAACCAGATCTCCTCCTGTTACAGTACTTTTATGTAACGATCTGGTATTTGAATTCCAATGCACTACCTCATACAGAATTTCTCCCTCAGGTGTAGTGACAGAGGAAGAAGTCAGAAAATCACAATCATTTTCAAACCACCGGCTTTCAGCTAAATTACCATGGTCCTTTTTTCTTTGAAGCTGATAACTAATCTTATCAAGCAGTTTAATTATCTGGTCCAGCGATGGCAGCCTGGTTAATTTGTCTGTATTATTCAGCTTAAAACGATAATATGTTGTTGGATTATCTTCAAAAAACTCCCAGATATATTCTGATTCAGGATCAATTATTACATTGTCCTGATATACAACAAATTCACTGTCATTTATCTTTTCACTGATATTTCCACTTTTACTGGCGGATGCGCAACCTGTAAGTATCAATATTGAAACCAGTACGGTTATGCAGACAAGAGTATGTAATTTTTGTTTCATTCTTCTTCAATCAATTAGTTAACAATACTCTGGTTTCCATAATTTTTAATTTGTTTATGCGGTTCATATTATCGTAACCTATATCAAGTACCTGAATTCTTTTTGATCCTGGCTGTCCTTCGTAACGCCTCTGGAGAAACTGAAAAAGTTGATACGGAGTGTTTGGAGGAATTCCTATCAATTCGCAATCCACATTCATTGTCTGATTAGCAAAAAAACTTTGTAATGAGTCCCGTAGAATTTTATTATCGGGATCTGAAAACAGCCTGTTGAGCAAGTTTTCAACGTGGTTTCGCGATGGAGCTTGTGATTTTTCTGTTTCAGCAACTCCCTGATTTATCAGAACAGGATCAGTCCATTTGTCAATATGAGAAGCTTCATCAACTACTGAGATAGAGTAACTATCAGGTTCAAGGTTGCTAAAAATACTGTCGGATGAAAATGAGAACCCTCCGTCTATAGAATACCTGATTGGTTTGTCACCATGAACTGTATGGATAATTATCTGCCCATCATTTAAGCCTTGAATACTTTCATTTATAGTTTCAACCCCTGTTATCTGAGGCGGATAATTAAAAGAAGCAGCAGCTATTGATTGCGTATTATCTGTATCAAAATCTTCATCATTAAAAGTTACAGGTATCTCCCATTCATTCTTCCTGTTCTTGTCATCTCTCACCACTATTATATATGTACCTGGTTTCTGAACTTTATAACTATTATTATTCTGATATGTTTTTCCATTATCAAAAGAGTATTCAAGTCTCCTTTTTGAGAAAGAAGATTTTACAGTGACATTGATAGAATGATCTTCTTTATCTGTTTCTACTTTAATAATTCTGGGGCCATCAAAACTGAATAAAGAAATTGCAGCCACAATAAACGCTATAAGTAATATTTCTGATAAGATGAGCTTCTTGAGCAAGGGAGTGGATACGAAATAATCACTTGATCTTTTTGAAACATTTATTGACCCGCAGACAGGACATATATGATTTGATTCAGATTTCCTGACTGTAAAACAATGATGACATACATTGCATATTAAACTAATGCTCATAATTGTTTCTTTAGGTTAATTGAATTAAAATTATACTTGATGCCAAATTCCATTGTCACATATTGGACCTTACTTATGGTATAGGTATTCAGAATATTGTTAAGCTTTTTATCAGAGGAGAGAATTTCGTTTGAGGATTTCTCATTTTCTAACCAGTTTCTGTTGTAAAAGAATACCGTTGGTCCAGCATAGATTTTCAATGAAGGAAATATTTCTTTACTTATTGTTACTCCCAATTGATAGGTCATGAACTTATTTTCCGAGTGAAAGTTGTAAAAATCTGCTGTAAGTACTTCAGCGTCTTCATATAGTCCATTGACTGCATAGTCGGATTTTAGTGAACAGCTGCTTTTGTTCAATCTGGAAAACCGGATTCCGGAAATTGCATTTATTTCGAAATTCTTGAATTTTTTAAAATCAAGAGATATTAAAAGAGGCAGATCGGCAAAATTCAGTGTAAGCTTTTGTTTAAAATTATAAAGATCTTCAACTACGAGTGGGAGTCTTTCAATTCGACATGTATCGAATTTATAAGATGCTCTGATATAGTAGTTTTCAATGCCCGTGTTTAATGATAAATCAATATTTCTTGTTTTTAACATGATTATTCCAAACCGAATCCCGAATCTCGGACTAAGATTTCCGCACTCCCTTAAGCCTTCAAACTTTAGCTCACTACTACAACCCTCACTTACAATGGTTTTCAAACCCGGAACTCCAAAAGATATAAGCGGTGTAAGAGTGAAGTTTAAGGTATTCATGATAAAGATGGATTCATTCTGATCATAATACTTTAGTTTTAACTTATGATGGTACCTGTCAGTATTTCCTTCAATAAATTCATCAATATCAATTTTTGAGTATACAATAGGTCTATACGAATCATGGGAAATAATAAGATTATGCTTTTTGAGAGGATCAATATCATCAATTCGGGCAATGCCCCGGAAGTCAGTCCGAATAATTCTTGAATCAATTTTTATAAGAGAGTTTTCAATGGGTTTCAACGTAAGAAA
Source organism: Prolixibacteraceae bacterium (assembly GCA_017998095.1). The sequence goes on from JAGODU010000053.1 coordinate 18,758, forward strand.
CTTCAAAACCCTTAGTTTCAAAAACCGCCCTTTAGGTTTTCCTGAAATTCCGAGTATTTTAATATCAGATATCTCATTGCCGGATATGCTGAAACCTAATTTCAATACAAGCGGGATGGTATCTCGATAAGATACATTTGTTCCAGTGTAACCATAAATTTCTTTGGATAATTCAGCATTTACTTCATATTTACCATTACCCAGATAAGAAGGTGCATCAAATAAAATATTGTGTAACCTTATCCCCACTCCGGAGGGATAGTATTTGTTAAATATGCTTATATATTGCAAAATACTGACAGGCTCGCTTACTTTGTTCGAAGGTACAATATCATTATATAAGGAGGCATTATCATCAAATAAACCTGAAAAAGAGGAAATATAAGATTCATTTATTCTCTTATTATCGGATGTGAACCTCGAATAACTCTCGTAATCGTTAATCACTTCAAGCAATGCCTGGTTAACTCTTCTGATCTGTGCCCCATCTAATGACTGGCTTAAAGATCTGTTTATTGGTAAAAAAAGGTAAATTGATAATAATATGATCGAGCTTCTATTCATATTTGTTTCTTTTACATATTCATGCCATTCTTTCGATGCGAACCGGGTTCAACTATTTTGTTAATTGTATAATTACATTAGTGTATTCCTTAAACGTCACTATATTAATGCCAAATAAATTCCAAGAATAACCAGGATTATAAATAGGATTATAAATATTGCTATATAAAATGGCCTGTGTTTATCAACAGTATTGCGATCAGTTCTTTGTCTTTTTTTAAGTTTTATAAATCTTCCTGAATCATTATTTCTATTTTCAATCCAGTTTGTATTAAGTTCATTTGTCTCGTTTAGAAACTCATTTGTTTTGTAGACAGGTATTTTCTTATTCCATAGTGCGTCGGCAAGCATGTAACCGTCGGGAATACGTAAAGAGCGGTCTTTTACCAGGCAGCAGGCAACTATTTCAGCTAACCATCCTGGAACCCGGTTGTTGAACTCTTTAACTTTTGGAGGATCTTCATGGATTATTTGGTGTAAAGTGGCAATATGGTTATCACTCCTGAAAGGCAGCTGGCCTGTTAAGCATTCGAACATAATTACTCCAAGGCTGTATATATCGCTTCTGCCATCTGCTTTGATCTTTCCTTCTGCCTGTTCGGGACTCATATACTCAGGTGTTCCTAAAATTGCTCCATACTGGCTTAGTGATTCAACACCTTTGGAGTACATAATACCAAAATCCATTAAAACAGGTCTACCATCAGTTGTAATAAATATATTTGAGCTTTTAACATCCCTGTGTACAACTCCTTTTTGATGGATATATCCCAAAGCTTGTGCTATAGGATGCAAATAAAGTATAGTATCATCAACCCCAATTGTTCCTCTTGATTTAATTTTTTCACGCAATGTTACACCTTCAAGATATTCCATTGACATGTAATGTACAGAATCTACTGATCCAAAATCATATACTGTGACTATATTCTGATGTTTAAACTGACCGCAAATCTGTGCCTCCCGCAGAAATCTTCCGATAAATTCCTTATCATGCACAAGATTCTGATGAATAACTTTAAGTGCTACAAGCCGGTTAAGACTGTTTTGAATGGCTTTGTATACTGTTGCCATGCCTCCGCGACCTATCACCGAAAGGATCTCGTATTTATCTCCTAAAGCTTCCCTGATTAATACTTCGGATTCCATTAGTCTCTTACATTTTAATTGCTTTCCTCAATAGTGAAAAAAATATGATGTTCATATTATATAGGAAAAGTAGAATAAACCTCTGTTTGAACCATAATTAATGTCAGTTTTAAATTCAGTGATTTAAAACTTATTAAAATCTTCTTCATGTGTGTTTACATTTATTCCACTGCTCAACATGTATTGCCTTCTTTATCACCAGAAGTCTCTCGAATTAAATAATTAAACATTTGTTTCGCGGCTAATAATCTCTCCTTAAAACCTGAAAATGAATCCCAGGCCACCTGCAATAGTAAAATCCTTGTAAACATTAAGATCATAACTTCCTCCAATTGCTACATTTAGACCAAAATGGTCTGAAAAATACCAGTCGTAACCAATCAACAGACTGGGTCCGTACATCAAACTATATTCACTAAAGGAACTACCAAATGGGTTAATATAGACTTCCCCATAAACACCAAAAGTGCCATATTGAAGGTCTGAATAGAGGTAATCCCAGAAATATAATTTTACACCACCTGAATATAAAAATGAAGGGTCACCTCCAAATGGTAAATAGCCTGCACCTCCATGTATTCCAAGTCTCATTTTACCCGGAGTCATGTATTGTAATTCCAGACCAAGACCTCCATAATTGGTCCCCCCTCCTAACCCTATAGAAAAATAATTACCCTCTTTCCGAATTTGTTTTATTTGCTGCTTATTTAATTTTGTAGGCTTCTGAGTAACTGATTTCTGATCTCCGGAAGATGAAACTGTTCTTTCAGTTCTTGTTACCGGTTTATACACTGTCTTTTCCTCTGGTCTGGAAAATATTTCACTTGTACCATTCTTATATATGATCATATTAACTTCAGAAATATTTATTTCTCTGGCAATGTTATCGGCCCGGCTATAATCAATATATATAATTAGATCTGGAGTTATTTCAAGTACTTTTGATTTTATTTCCTCACCATTTCGCTTAAAAATTATATCTTGAGTAACTTTAGATTCTTCTTCATGTTTCCCAATAGAAGTGACTTCAGTTTCTTTGATTCTGTTTTTAGAGGTTACATCTTGTTTAATACTTTCTTCCTGATAGTTTTTTTCTTTAATATCAGTTGACTTAGTCTCGGTAACAGCCAATTTTTCTTTATCTGCTGTAGTTTCCTGAATTGACTTTTTCTCTGACTGTGTCTTGGATGCAATATTTACAGGTACTATGCTGTAAACTTCAAAAGGTCTTTCATATCTTCTTATATCATTGCTGGTATGGGTTCTATATTCAATAACCATTTTATATCGTCCTTCTTTATCAAGTTTTGGTACAGTAATCTCATTAATATCTCTATTGATCCATGGAGTCCAGCTTAATAATGATTTGTTAACTGATCCTCCACCACCCTGGGGAACTTCAAGCCGGTACCTGTATTGAAAAACAATTGACTGATTGACATAGAAACTCAGGTTCACTTTCTCCATGATACGAATCCTTTCAGGAATAGGACTTGTAAAATTAAAAGGGGTCTGTTCAGAAAAACTTGTCTCTGAGAAAGACAGATCATAATAAGGCTGAGGTATACCTAAGCCATAAGAATTACTTCCGGCAGAGAGTAATATAAAAAATACAAAATTCTTTAAACTGTTCATATTAAAGACTGATATTAAGTTTCGATATAAAGTGTTTTTCTTTAATCATTAGCTCATCATAATGCATATATGTTCTTTTATCATTCCTGATCATTCTTATTTATAGTCAAATCTGATCCGGTTTTATCCATTGGCAGTATTCTTATGGTATTGTCATCTTCTAATGATTTTTGTCTCTTAATAGGACCAAATCGTCCTATAACAACACTGATATTGTCATCTGAGCCATTATTTAACGCCCAGGTTATTAGTTCTTTAGTTATCTTTTTCAGGGATTTTCCATTGTATATAATCTCTTCTAATAATTCTGAATAATCCTTTGTTTTGTCAATTATCAGTCCATCAGAACAAAGCAAGAATATATCCCCTTTGTTTAAAACTTCATAATCTCCCAATTCCGGGAAAATATCAGGTTTATCTGAACCGCCATCAATAATCTTTGTTACAATGTTTTTATATTGATTAATAATCGTGGTATTAGCATCATATTTATAATTTTTAAGATAATCCTGAATGTAACTGTGGTCTTCTGTTATTAGTTTTACAACACCATCACTAATCAGGTAAATCCTGCTATCACCCAAATTTCCCCACACATATTTTCCATCTTTTATAAGAACTGCAGCTAATGTTGAGCCCATACCTTTGAGTTGCGGATTAGCAGCGATTTTATCAGCGATACATGTTTGTGCAACAAGGAATGATTTTTCAAGTAAATCTTTGAGAATGATTTGTGAATTATTCTTCTTTATCTCCTTTTTAATAAAATCAGTTACAGATGACAGTACACTTTTACTTGCAAGATCTCCTCCGATCATACCTCCCATTCCATCGGCCACAGCCAGGAAATAGGTACGTCTGGCAAGTTTTATGTCTGTGAGATTATCCTCATTGTTGTTTCTTAAACCCTTATGTGATAATATTTCAGTTTTAAACCTCGTCATCTTTAATATATGTTGGTTGTTGTTGAATATAAGACAGATACATGCACTTTATCAGGCGTTGATTTCGTATCTTCATTCAAAGCTTTTATATCTTATATTTCATTTCAACCTCCCCAAATGTCAATACTGAACCGGCATTGAGCTCAGCAGATGTATTTGGAGGTAAGTCTTTGCCATCCAGTTTTGTATAATTTGTTTCACTGAGGTTTTTAATATAGAGTTTAGCATCTTTCAGGATAACTTCTGCCTGCTTGCGCGAAATAGTCCTTTCTTTTAATTGAATATGTGCAAAATCACGTGGCCCGATAACACGTTCACGTCCAATAGTAACTATACTTCCTTCTTCGGTCGGGTATCCACCTATCTTAATAATTCGTCCTTTATCGTCACCTGTCAGTACCTCGAATTCTCCAGGGATGAATTTCATCGTTTTGGGAACTGATACAGGAATGACCATAGTTTTAAGGTTGTCTTTTTGTACAGACAGATCTATTCCATTTAATGGAGATTTCATTCCGGTTTCAGGGGACACGGGAATTTCATCTTTTTTCCGTTTACTCAGTAAAACAATGATTAAAATAAGAACCAGAGCAGATACTCCTACAATTAATATCAATAACCAATTATTTTGCAACCAGGAAATAGGAGGTTCTGAAAATGATTCCGGTACAGGTAAATCAACCTTGGTTTTTGATCTTTCACTAATAAATGGCAGATCGGTTGCAGAATCTATGTATAAAATCCCATTAACTATATATTTTACATTTGTCTCCGGTTTACTCCCAGCAGTGTGAACTTTAATAATAGCTCCATAATCATCTTTAAGATAATAATAGGATGTTGTTTTTTCAGTGGCCTCTACATACTGAATTGCAAGTCCGGTAACTTCAATTTCTTCCTGATCATAGGCAGCAGGGTCTTTTAGTATGTCTTTTAACTCGATCAATTGTTTGCCCTGAGCAGCTATGCACAGGAAAGAAATGATACAGATACTAACCAATAATCGGAATGGCTTCTTGTTCATAATAGTTCCTCCATCTGTTTGATAATCAGTAATAATAAAAATATTTTAGGTTTTATTTAACAACAACTTGTGAGGACTAAAAATAGCTTATAGTTAACTCGATTAGAATCACTACTATTAAGTATATACAGTCATTACCGTTAAGTATTTTATCCTTTCAAGATATTGTGTAATATAGACTTGAATAAGTTTTACCTTATTCTTAACTGCAGGGCATTAATAATTTTAAGAGTTAATTTGTCTATTCAGATGCCGAAATTATAATAAGTGCTGCTGCGACATTTATTCCCACGCCTATACCAAAACTTCTCCATACTCTTCTGGATTTGATACTTTTTGCTTCCTGAGAATAACACTGATAATATGTTGAATTTTTAAGAAGCTCAGGGTCAGGCATTGTAAAAGTGTGGGATTGGGGTTCAGCGGTTGAACACGCAATTGCAGGTATTACTCCGATAATTGCACCGCCCAATAATGTTGCAGCAATAGTCCAGCTTGCAGCTTCCTTGTATCCTTTATAGTATCTGAAAGCATCCTGTTGTCCCTGAAAACATAGATCCTGATTGCTTGTCTTTCCAATATATAATTCAGCTGGCTCTTTGTAATGCTGAAAATTGTCTTGTTTTTGCGTTTGAATGGCAGGTTTATCTTCCAGCTTCATCGTCTCTCGAGTTCCATCTTCATAAATGATCATTAATACCTCAGGTAACAGTATATTCCTTAAAGGACCATCTAATTGATCATATCTCTTATATTTTATGGTTTCATTCGTCAGTTCAATTATCTTGGCTTTTATTTCTGAACCATCTTTCAGATAGATAACATCCTGACAGAAAAGTGTTTGCATACACACTAATATTGCTGAAGTAAGCAGTAGTTTTTTCATAAATTTTAATGTGATTAACTATTAATATGTCTGTTTCAGTGATAGTATTATTACCCGTTAAGCCCTGATTAACTTATTGCTGATTGTTTAAATCATGTTTGGCAGAATACAGTTTCAAATT
>JAGODU010000251.1 GCA_017998095.1 Prolixibacteraceae bacterium
AATCATACAGCGGTAGCAGCACAAGCTGATACATCAGGTGTTGTAAGGAATTACGACCTTGAACAGGTTGTGGTAACGTCAGAACAGCAACCGGAAACTTATTCCGGTATAAGCAGGGTAGTACTGGTAATCTCCAAAAGCGAGATTGAGCGGGCAGCGGTTTCTTCAGTAAACGAGTTGCTTGAATATGCATCAAACATCGACATCAGGCAACGCGGAACCAATGGTGTTCAGGCTGACATTTCTATCAGAGGCAGCACCTTCGATCAGGTTTTAATTCTTCTCAACGGTATCAACATTACCGATCCTCAGACAGGCCACCACAATCTTGATATTCCTGTAGATCTTTCAGTCATTGAACGGGTAGAAATACTTAAAGGGCCAGGCTCATGGAAATTCGGTCCCGGAGCATTTGGAGGGGCAATCAACTTCATCACAAGGAAAGATAAAGAGCAATTTGTAAATGCTGAAATTGAAGCAGGACAGTTTCTTTTTAATTCAGAAAAGCTTTCAGCAGGATTAAACTACAAAAACACCAGCCACCTTCTTTCATTAATGAACTCATCTTCTGAAGGGTACATTGAAAATACTGATTTTTACAACAGAAGTATTTTTTATGACGGGGGAATAAACACAGGTGACAATTCCTTGCATCTCCAGGCAGGATATTCTACAAAAGGTTTTGGGGCAAACAGCTTTTATTCAGCTAAATACCCTGATCAGTATGAAGAAACCGGAGCTTTTATAACTTCTATGTCTGCTAATATGAAAACAGGAAATTTTCAATTTGATCCAAAGGTTTATTACAGAAGGCATGACGATGAGTTTCTTCTTTTCAGGGATAATCCTTCTCTCTACAGAAATATTCATTTGACGGAAGTAATGGGTACTAATTTTCTTATGAATTATAAAATTGGAAAAACAGGGGTCACTACTTTAGGTTTTGATTTAAGATCAGAGTCGATACGGAGCAATAATCTGGGTGAAGTAATTGAAAATGAAGGTTCATATATAACTAAAGATTCAATTGTTCTCGACCACTTCCATTCAAGGACTAACTTTTCTTTTTTTATTGGCCAAAAGCTTTATTTGTCAGGACTTACGATCAATGCAGGGATTAATTTCACACGTAATACAGACATGAAGCTGAATTGGTTTATCTATCCCGGATTAGATGTGAGCTATACTTTTGCTAATTCATCAACTGTGTCATTGTCAGTTAACAAGAGTATGCGAATGCCTACGTTTACCGAATTGTTTTATTCAAGTCCTTCGAATGAAGGAAATGCCGGATTATTGCCTGAGGAATCTCTGGGATTTGAAGCAGGGTATAAGTATGGTAATGAATTTCTTAACACTTCGCTTACCGGTTTCTATTCAATAAATGAAAACCTGATTGACTGGGCAAAGGAAAATCTGGCAGATAAGTGGAAGACGGTAAATTATTCAAAGATAAATTCTTACGGAGTAGAAGCCCTTGCAGAAATAGATCTCAGAAAGCTGATTGAAGATCAAAAGATATTGAATTCGGTGAAAATTAGCTATTCCTATCTTAATCAGGACAGGAATATAGGTGCATTGATTTCAAATTATTCAATGAATTACCTTAAGCACAAGCTTGATATTGATGTCAATCACATGATAATCAGGAATGTTTATGCAGCATGGCATGTGTCATATTCTGACAGGAATGGACAATATGAAAAAATAGAAGATAAAGCTTCATTAGGACTTGTTGATTATAAACCATTTATTTTATGTGATTTAAAGATATATTGGAAGCATGCAGGGTGGAATATTTATGGTTCAGTAAATAATTTATTCAATGAAGAATACGTTGATTATGGAAATATTAAACAACCGGGCAGATGGTTTAAAATAGGGGTGTCAAAAAAGCTGGTTTTTAATTGACATTACTGTTGCAGTTAACATTTTTATTATCTTCGGCCAAAATTTTTAAGTATTAAAATATGTTGAAAGATATATTAGCGATCTCTGGACAACCAGGTTTGTTCAAAATGATTTCCAAAGGGAATAATTCAGTAATTGTTGAATCACTGACAAACGGGAAGCGTTTTCCGGCGTATTCATCGAGTAAAATACTATCACTTGAGGATATTGCCATTTACACTACCACAGGTGAAATACAGCTCAGGGAAGTATATAAGAAGATGGTAGCTGATGAAGAACTGAAAAAGGGCATCGATCCGAAATCATCATCAGACAAGCTAAAGGAATACTTCAAGAAAGTTTTGCCTGACTATGATCAGGACAGGGTTTATGTGTCAGACATAAAGAAAGTTGTAACATGGTATCTTACACTAACAGAGAAGGATTTGCTGAATCTGGAAGATGCACCAACCGAAGAAAAAGAAGAAAAAACGGAAGAATAAATAAAGACGGCTGTTCAAAAAGAAAAGAACAGCCGTTTTTTTTTATGGATATTTTTAAAGTTGTTTTATCAAAATTAAACAGTATTAACTCCCAAATAGTTTAACTAAATTTTAAATAGTGTTTAGTCTTTAATAAATTCGGGAATTATTTCAAAAACAAAAAGATTATTTACAGCTGATGTACGTTTGTCGATCTAACTCTTGTAAACCCCAATTGTTGCGTTCTTTTTCTATTTCATATAAATGTCTTTCATCTTCATTGCTAATGAGCATGAAATGAAGGTAATGTGTCCAACTTATACTTTACGAAACAGGTGATTTCGCAATCTTATATGTAAGATAAATTTTTCGTATTAATTCCAGATTTCTTTTAGAATACCACATCCAGCGTTATCATTATATTTTCTTTTACCTTATCAATCAATTCAGAAGGTAAATCACCTATCTTTTTAATCAATCGGGTATTGTCAATTGCCCTGATTTGGTCAATCATTATATCGCAGTTTTCGTTTAAATTTGCCATTCCTATACTTAAATGTACTCTTAAAATATCTGCGTCCTTTTCAACATTAGTGGTAATCGGGCAAATAATCGTTGATGGATGTGGTACGGTTATGATAGCTATCATACTCGTTAATCCTGTGTAAAGATTGACCGCTGATTTTGGTTATGAATAACAAGCAATCTCCTGAAAAGCTCGGTGGTGGCAGTGGCATCACCTTCAGCCCGGTGCCTGCCATTAATGGTGATATCCAGATCTTTGCAAATATTTCCCAAAGAGTAGGATGCATGGTTCGGCATTAATCTTCTGGATAACTCAACAGTGCATATCGTTTTTCGTGAGAAATCGTAGCCCAGCTCCTTGAATTCCTTTTTGATGAAGTTGTAATCAAAACTTGCATTGTGGGCTACAAATATTTTATTGGCAGTGATTTCTACAATTCTTCTGGCTACTTCATAAAACTTTGGTGAATTTTTCACCATTTCATTTGTAATGCCGGTAATTTTTGTAATGAAATCGGGTATGTAACATTCAGGATTAATGAGAGATACGAATGAATCGCATATCTTTTCACCATCAAAAATGATGATGGCAATTTCTGTGATTTTTGCGGTTTGGTAGTTGCCCCCTGAGGTCTCAATATCGACTATTGCATACATGCTTCAAATATAACTATAAATTTTTCAACCTTATTTTCTTAATCTTTTAAAGTCTTTTTAGTGCAAAGTGTTATATTTGTTATTATTGCAATAATAATTGGGCGATGATTAAGAGAGCTGTTAAATTACTTCTGGTTTTGGGTTTGTTTTACGGACTTTTTCCTATAGGAAGCCGGGCTCAGAATGCTGATTATTATTGGGCTATAAAGGGTTCGTACTCATTATTGCAATATAAAGGGGAGTTGTGCAATCAGTTTTTTAACCTTAACAGCCGAAATGACGGTGGCGGACTTGCTGCTTCACGGTTTATCAATCCTTCACTCGATTTAATCCTTGGACTTGAATATTACCGTTTAAACATAAAGGGGAATGTCAATGATTTAAACTATAACGTCAAGGGTAACCTCTTTTATCCCTATGTTTCATTTAATTACAAATTCTACAACGGATATCTTTTAAAGGAAACTTCTATTTTCAAACCATATATTGGTGCAGGCTTTTCTTATCTGATAGGAAATTCAAAGGGTGATAGTTTTGATTACCCCGGCGAGCAGTTTAACCATTTCATTGATGAATTTGCTTTTACATTCAATGCAGGTTTTAAAACTGATGTCAGCCGGAGGATTAGCGTTTTTATCGAGGCGAATGGCAATCTCATGACTACTGAAGAGATTGACGGAGCTGCTGCTGATATGAAGAACGATAAATTTATAGGGGCAAGGGTAGGAGTGTTTGTTAAGCTGGGTGGACCAAAAGACTCTGACCGTGACGGTGTTACTGATGATATTGATGAATGTCCGGATACTCCGTTTGGTGTTGAAGTTGATGAAGTGGGTTGCCCGAAAGACAGGGACAAGGACGGAATACCTGATTATCTTGATGAATGTCCTGATGATCCGGGACTTCCGCAGTTCAATGGTTGTCCTGACCGTGATGGCGACGGCATAATTGATAAGATTGACGATTGTCCTGATCTGCCGGGAATTCCAAAGTATAATGGTTGTCCTGATACTGACGGTGACGGAGTTATTGATCCGAAGGATTTATGTCCTGATACACAGCCGGGTATAGTAGTCGACGAATATGGTTGTCCGATAGATTCAGACGGCGACGGATTGACAGACGATGTTGACCAGTGTCCTGATGAATACGGTCCAATGGAATACATGGGTTGTCCTGAGCCGCCGGAAGCAGTATGGCCGTTGCTGAACAAGGAAACGCCAATGGAAGTTTACTTTGAAACAGCAAAATCAGATATAGAGCCTGAAGCAGAGAAAGAGCTCGGAGAAATAGTAAAATACATGTACGAGAACCCGACATTCAACATAAGGCTTTATGGAACAGCCGACCCTAGAGGAACAACAGAATACAATGCCGAATTGTCGGCCAAGAGGGTAGAAGCTGTTAAGAGATATCTCATGAAGAAGGGTATTCCTGAAAACAGAATTATGGTAAGGGCATTGGGAGAAGTACAGGAAGTTAAGACAGGCAAGGGC
>JAGODU010000054.1 GCA_017998095.1 Prolixibacteraceae bacterium
AACCTGTTAAAATTGTAAATATGAAAACCGGAACTGCTATTGTTGCAGGAGGCTGCTTTTGGGGCGTAGAACATTATATGATGAAGCTGCCCGGAGTTATTTCTACTGAAGTAGGTTATATAGGTGGAAAAAAAGTAAATCCTACATATAGAGATGTTTGCTCACATACTACAGGGCATGCTGAAGCCGTAAAGATTGTTTTCGATGAATCGAAAGTCAGTTATGAGGAAGTGTTGAAAATGTTTTTTGAAATTCATGATCCCACTCAGGTTGACAGGCAAGGGCCGGATATTGGTGACCAATACAGATCAGAAATATTTTACTACACTGATTCAGAAAAAGAAACTGCTGAAAAGCTTATTGACATTCTCAGGAAAAAAGGTCTTGATGTTGCTACAGAAGTTACAAGGGCAACAACTTTCTGGAATGCCGAAGATTATCATCAGCAGTATTATAAGAAAGAAGGTAAGACACCTTATTGTCATTCTTACAAGAAAAGATTTTGATAATAAATAATTAGGATTTGCTTGGTACTATCAGTATCTGGGAACCCGGAATTTGTTTTGTTAGTTCCGATTCCATCTTATCCTTTAATGAATAAAAATGAGACATTTTTGAATCGTTATTGAATTCGAGGAATATTTCAATGAAAGTCTGACTACCTGAGCGACGAGAGCGAATACCATGTATCTGATCATAGTCGTTGAAATTAGTGGCCAATTCACGAAGAATTATGAGCTGATTATACTCATCTATGCTTTTATCCAGAAGTTCTCCTATTGAGCGAGAAAATACGTCTATAATTGATTTTATAATGCTGATCATTAAAATTGAAGTTGCAACAACATCAAGATAGCGTGTCCATTCTGAACCTTGAAAAATAAGAGCTATTCCAACAGCGGAAATTATAAGCAAATCTTCAAGGGCACCCATTCTTGCCATTCTCCATATTGAACTGAAAATTGGGGAGTGTTCTTTCTTGCTTAGTTTGTAATTCTGAATCCATAACCATGTAGAAGCAATGAAAGATGCAAATGTCAGAAGCATTGCAACAAGTCCACCGTGTTGTTCTTCAGGGTGTAATATCTTTTCAACTGTCTCAAATCCGACAAATATTGCAGCAAATAGCATTGTTGCTCCGACAACAATACTTGAGATAGTTTCCATCCTGCCAAGGCCGTAAGTGTTTTTCAAGTCTGCCCCTTTTGTCATTTTCCTGACAGTATATAGTGAAAGAGCTGAAGCAAGTGCACCCGTAAAAGCAATAACAAAATTTGCAATGAAGACTATTGAATTGGAAGTCATCATACCAATTGCAGATACCCCCAAAGTGTATATTTCCATTACCATGGTAAGGGTTAATAATCTTATTTTGGTGCGGTTTGAAACAGCTGCTGACAGTTCACTCATAGTATTTAGTTGAAAATATTAAACATTTTTTCGATATAAATGTAAAACTATTTATAATAATGTAAGATTGAATTTTTAATAAATTTCAAATTAAAACAATCGATAGTTATTTTGTTAAAAAAAGTAGAATTAACTTTATTATTCAGGTAATTTTAAAAAGTTATATTTATTTTTAGGATTGATTAATTTAACAAACCATCTATGAAGAACACATTAACTTTATTGTTTGTATTTCTGGTAATTACAGGAATATGCCAAACATCAGTTCCTAAAAAAGAAAGTGGCAGTAAATTCTCTTTTACATGTGCTAACCTTTATTTTCAAATTGACTCAGCAAAAGGTGCGCGTATATGGTCATTCAAATGTGATGATAAAGAGTTGCTTTATACTGGAGGAAATGATCCCGGATCAACTTTCTGGCCTGCTCCTCAGAGTGTATGGAACTGGCCGCCTCCTTCCAATCTGGATAACAAGGCTTACAGTACTTCCATCACTGGTAACAAGATAACTTTTAAAGGACAAACTGATACAAAAACTAATCTTCGTTTCTATAAGACTATGTATGGCAACGAAAAGGATACTTCAATTATCATTGAATATGTAATGAAAAATGAAAAGGCAACAGCTCAAACCTGGGCTCCATGGGAGATATCCAGAGTTCTTGGTAAAGGTCTGACTGTATTTGCCAAAGGTGACGGAGAATTTTTCTACAGAGACCAGGACAAAAATGAAGTGCTGACCGAAGAAGTTGGAGGTTATGTCTGGTATGATCAGGATAATAATGAAGTTTGCACAACTGATAATAAATTTAACGGTGATGGCAAAGGATGGCTGGCTCATGTTGTCGATGGTAATATGTTGTTTATTAAGAAATTTGAAGATGTAGCAGTTTCAAAAGCAGCACCCGGTGAAGCTGAAGTTGAAGTTTACACTTCAGTAGGTGACACATATTGTGAACTTGAAAACCAGGGCACTTATGCTTCTATTGCAAGTAAAGACTCTGTAATGTGGAAAGTGATTTGGTTTGCCCGTAAATTGCCTTCATCAGTTGATGTTAGCGTTGGAAGTAAGAGCCTGACTGATTACATTGAAGATGTGCTTGCCAGAACAAAAGAACCTTCAGGAAAGGAAGATTTAAAAATGGGTTCTGCAATTAAAATTTACCCTAACCCTGCTGACAGTGAAATTACAGTTGAATCTAATCTCGGTCAATACGACAATGTTCTTTTGGCTATTTATAGCGTTAAAGGACAAATGATGAGCAAACATTCAGTTGACCAGTCTCGTAAGAAGATTTCACTTGATGGCCTTCCCGGCGGAATGTATGTTTATGAACTCAGCGATGGTTCAAAAGTATTAGGACGAGGAAATATAACTTTAAAGTAATTATTTGTCAATCAAATAAAAAAGCCCGTCTGTTTTGAAGCAGACGGGCCTTTTTATTGATTTCTGATTTTATTTACTTCTTACCGCATACATACCTATTGTTGTTCCGGTAAAGCCAAATGAGTTAGCTGTTGATAAATGGAATGCATCAACATTATCTGCTAATAATTTACTTTTGATGTCTCCGGTGCTGTAATAAAAACTGAAGTTTGTTCCACTTGATTTGATTGTCATTGTTATCATATCAGCTTTCTTTCCAATATTTTCTTTTGCAATGACCTCAGTGCCATCTTTTGATACTTTATTAAGTGAAACGTACTTTTGTTCTCCTTCAATTCCAGTTGAAAAGAAATACTGATGTTTTTCATCTTTGTATAATAACAAGCCTGCAGTTTCTTTTTCATCAGCTGGATTGAAATACATGTCAGTTGAACATTCAAATTTGTGATGTTGTATCCTTCGACATACAAACGCCGGAGTTTTCATTTCAGTAGCAGGATTTTCAGAACATTTTATTGATATATATCCCGGATGGTCAGTAAGTGAATACATATCTTTTGCTGGTGTCCTCATTGTCATCCATTCCATAGAGAGCTTTGTGGAATCAAAGTTTTCTGTTACTGAAAAATTACCAAAAGTCACTTTTGAATTTTTGGTAATACCTTTCTTCTGGACTATCATTGGGATTTCTTCATCTCCCTGTGTCATATATGGAAATCCGTCTTCACTCCATCTTACAGGAAGTAAAAATGTTTCACGACCAAGGTTTTCAAATTTCCCGTCAATGGGTCTGCATGCAAGAAATACTGACCACCAATCACCTTCTGCAGTTTGTGCCAAATCAGCATGACCTGCACATGTAATTGGCTCAGGACGTGAAGGATCTAAATGACGCTGAGTTAAAATAGGGTTCTTATCCCATGCTTTATATGGCCCCATAGGTGAATCACCCCTAAGTATTACTTCTGAATGGTTTACAGAAGTACCCCCTTCAGCAGCCATTAAAAAGTATTTTCCGTTAATGTTATAAATGTGAGGACCTTCAATCCATACCGGCTTATCTTCAAAATGAATTCCCCCGTTCACTAATACTTTCCTTGGTCCAAAGGTTTTTTCTGTTTCTACATCAAACTCCTGAATCCTTATCGCACGATGTCCGTCATATAATGCCGGACCTTCCGGTGCATCATTGTTTACTATATATGCCTTTCCATCTACATCAAAGAAAAATGATGGATCAATTCCTTGTACTTCAGGTAGCATGATCGGATCTGACCACTCGCCAAACGGATTTTTTGTCTTTACAAAGAAATTACCTGCTCCAACATTTGTTGTAATCATGTAATATGTTTCGTTGTGGGGATTATAGCTTATTGCAGGAGCAAAGATTCCACCACTGGTATGTTGCCCGATCATATTTATAAGCTGAGATTCCCTGCTTAATACATGTCCAATTTGTTTCCAGTTTACTAAATCAGTACTATGAAAGATTGGTACTCCCGGAAAATTTACGAATGTTGAAGTAACGAGAAAGAAATCTTTACCGTTGGTGCAAATGCTTGGGTCTGAATACCAACCCGGCAGGATTGGATTATAAAAATAATCTTCTCCCGGAAGAGCATTTTTTACATAGAAATCATCATTTCCGGAATATGTGAAATTGTCGAAAAATACAACTGATTTTTCATTTGCCATTTCTTTTGAAATTTTATTGTTTGACTGGGTGCACGATAATGCAACTGCCGAAATTCCTGTAAGTATCAAAAACTTATACAGAAAAATCGATAAGTGTTTTTTAATTAATACTCTCATTTTTTACCAATTAGATTTATTGTAGTTATTATTATTTGATAGTAAAAGTATGAGTGAAGGCAGAAATGCTTTTTTGATTTTAGATAATCAATTTTTGATTTTAGGTAATTATTTTTTTTATTGTTACTAAGGTCTTAAAAATATAAAAGAGCATTTGAGAATGCTCTTTTATCAAACCTAATCTTAAACTATTATGAAAACAAACGAACTGATTATTGTTTTTCTGCTAAATATTAAATTCAGATTTTTCATATTTTGATTTATTTACTTTCTCGTTTTCTTGTTTTCTTGTTTATGATTTGAAATTACAAATCACAAAAATAGGTAGTTTTCAATTTCAGATATAAGTTTTCTAATTATGAATATTTATAAATATGCTTATTCTACTCTGAAACAATCAAAGTCTGTATATCCACCGGTTTTTTTGTAGCATAATTAAATTAACCTAATTTATTACAGGTAAATATTTTCAAACTAAATCTCATTTCAAGTTCATTCCCCATTTTTGTGCAATACTGAAATTGGAAACCAGAATTAAAAAGAGTATCAACAATGATTTGTTTTATTAGTTTCTTTTGTTTATAAAACAATCAGTTTGCCTGTTATTATTTTCCCTTCAGTACTTAATCTATACAAGTATGTACCTTTTGAAAGTTTAACCCCTTTTTGATTTGTGGCCTTCCACATTATTTCATGATTGCCCTTCTCGAGCTTATCATTTATTACAGTTGAAACTTCTTGTCCAAGTATATCATATACTTTAATTGAAACTATTGACTCTTTTTCAAGGTTAAACCTGAAGTTTGTATAATCTTTAACCGGATTAGGATAATTAATTATGCCGGATTCACTCAATGAGTAAGTACTTGTTCCAGAAGGATTGTTTTTGAGATAATCTTCAAGCCATGTTAAAGCAGGTCTCCAGCTTCCGTCAGCATTTACCAGATGGCATGTTTCCTGCCACATTCTTCCTTGTATATATCCCCATAGAGTAATTCCCTTTACTCCCGGATGCTCCCATAATATCGGGAATATTTTTTCATAATACTTCCTCTGCTGATCGTCGTTGGGCGTTCCTGCGTTATTCTGATTGCCCAGGTCAAGCTCTGATATATAAACAGGTATTCCTGTTGCTGCAAGCTTGTCAAGATTGCTCCTTAATGTTGCGTATGCCGCACCTTCAAGTTCAAAACGATGTCCCTGTACTCCGATGCCGTCTATCAATCCTCTGTCTTTCAAAAGGTTTATAATTTTTAGGTAATTATTAGTAGCATTGTTGTCATTGATAATACCATACTCATTGAGAACAAGCTTTGAATTTGGAAAATACTTTCTGGCAAGTTCAAATGATTTGATTACCCAATCCCAGCCTGTTGTTCCGTTTCCACCAAGAGCATTTTTATAGTTGGCTCTTCCATTTGTGCCATCAGGCGGATTATGACCCGGCAATGGCTCATTTACTACGTCAACAAGATCAGCATTCGGATATCTCTTTCCTGCTTGCCTCATCCATGTTTCAATGTATTTCAGTTTTGTTGAATCAGCAAGGGTTGAAATCCATGTTGGTTGTTGTGAACCCCAAACAAGAGTGTGAAACTTGAATATAAGATTGTTGTCTTTAGAAAATTTATAAAGATTATCCAATCCTCCCCAATTCCACTTTGTTGAATCAGTTGAATTGCCTACTGACGACCATTTGCTTTCATTTTCAGGTGTTAACTGATTCCATAATTTAAGAAATTCAGTGTCGTTAAATGCCTTGAGATTGCCAAGAAACTTTTCATGTCCTTCAGCTAACGGTGGTCCCGGATATCTTTCTGTTACTATTGGCTCAGGTAATTCAGTTAAACCGGGGAGAACCTTGTCCAACGTTTCAACTGTGTAATTTAATTCTGACTTTCCAAAAGCAAATTTATCAAATAATAACCCGTCTTCACGACTACCTATCTGAAAAGTAAGGGTCAGATTACTCTCTTCAACAACAAAAGCTTTTGTTGCAAGGTCGCCTGCAAAGAAATTCTGAGAAATGTTAACCCATTTCCAAACTCCCGAACCTGCTGCTCCAAGATCTTTTACAAAGTCGGTTGAATTGGTATAGCCTGCTCCGCCCAGACCGTTTACAAAAATCCAGTCAGCATCAGTGGTTACACCTTTTTTACCAAAGCCATTTGCAGCAAAAAAGCTGTCATCGTTAAAGCTTCCGGGACCTACATTTATACGAGCATAAAGCTGATATGATCCTGCTTCAGAAAAAGTAACACTAAATGTGATTGTTCTGACCGAATCACCTGGATTTGTTTGTCCGGTATAGTTTTCTTTTGCAGTTACATAAGTGATGCTTCCATCACTTGAAACAGAAAAGCCACCTCCGTTGGTTCCTGACTCTGCCTCTATAACTACAGGACTTCCACTTACATGATCCTGCGCTTCCAATACTCCCGCATAAATGAAAAAGGAGAGAAATAAAAATGAATAGTACTTGAGTTTCATAAGTTAGATTTTAAAATTGAAATCGAATTTGTTGTTGTGTGATTCTCTAATGTTTTAATGCTTCTTGAATTATTTTGGCAACAACCGGTTTGGGTTTATTGTTTCTGTCAAACAATAATGCATAGTCTGTCCTTCCTCTTACCGGCCAGTTATTCTTCCATGACAATGCATCGTTTGCTCCCCAAACAGTTACTCTGCTGATTACATCTTTGTATTTCAAAAATAAGTTGAAGAAATCTAAATATCTTTGTTCAAATTGCGCATTAACTGAATCAGGTAAGCCTTTTTCATAAGGATTTAATTTCTGTTTGTACTCAAAGCTGGCAGATATTTCTGCACCAACCTTGTAGTCGGGCATTGGCAACACTGAAATTTCCATTTCTGTTATCATTACTTTTACTCCTAATGCAGAATATGCTTTTATGCTTTCTTCAAATTCTTTTAACTCAGGAAAGTCTAATCCGACATGACCCTGCATCCCAATTGCATCTATCCTTATTCCCTTTTCCTGTAGCTTTTTAACCATTGCGACAACTCCTGCTCTTTTACCCGGTAGGAACATTGAATAGTCATTGTAATAAAGCTCAACATCAGGGTCTGCTTCATGGGCAAACTTAAATGCAAGTTCAATAAATTCTTCGCCAATGATCTTGTAATATCTGCTTTTCCTGTATGATCCGTCATCTTCTATAGCTTCATTTACAACGTCCCATCCTTTTATTTTTCCTTTGTAACGACCAACTACTGTATAGATATGATCTTTCATTCTTTGGATCAATACTTCACGCGACACTTCATTTCCATCCTTGTCTGTGAAAAACCAGCGAGGTGCCTGTGAATGCCAGATCAAAGTATGTCCGGTCATGTACATGTTGTTTTTTTCACCAAATTCAATAAACTTATCTGCAAGATCAAATCTGAATTTACCTTCTTCAGGTTGCATCGGACCACCTTTCATACAGTTCTCAGCAACAATGGCATTGAAGTTTTCTTTTATTAGCTGGCTTGAAGCACTGTCTTTACCGGTAATCTGCCATTCATTGACAGCAGTTCCAATGTAAAACTTATTTGCAAAAGCATCTTTTAGTTTTACAGCTTGAGAATAAGAAGTGAATCCTAATAGTAGTAACGCAGTAAAAATCAAAATGAATTGTGTTTTCATGGTATTTTAATAAATGTTAGTTGTTCAAGTAATTTCTTTTTAAAAATTTAATGCTGCTTAACTTGTTTTCCTGATTTAATACAAGAAAATATGAACCATCAGGTAAACAGGAAATATCAATATAATGATCTGATATAATAGGTTTGCATATCGATTTTCCTTGAGTGTCATATATGCTTATATGAGAAATTTTACCCGGATTTTTAAATTGCAGAATATTACCTGCCGGATTTGGAAATACTGATATTCCTTCTGAATCGTAATCTATTGATGATGATGTGCTTTCTTTCCATTTAGCAATTAATGTAATATTATTGCTAACCTTATCTGTAGCAAAATTCCATTTCTTTGTGAAATTTTGACTGGTGTACCATCCATCAAATACATAGCCCGACTTTTGTGGAGTTTCAGGCTCTTTTATCTTGGTGTTGTAATCAACTTTTACATCTGCAATCTGATTTCCGCCATTACTGTTGAAGGATACAGTGAAAGTTTTTATTTTCCAACTTGCATATAATGTTGTATTTGAAAATACTGTATCACTTGAAAAGCTGAATGTATTGATACATGATGCTTCTTTGTACCAACCGGCAAAATCATAGCCTGTACGTACCGGTGTTGCCGGCTCTTTAGCTAATTCACCTGATTTAAGCATTACTGTAGAATTTGCTATATTACCTCCCTGAAAAACAAGCGAGATATAACATGTTTTTTCATCCCGGAACAGAAACGGTACCATAGCTTTAAAATCTTCACGCCACACACCCCACCAATGTCCGGATGGAAATTCCCAGTAATGTATTGTCAACTTATTGTCACGAAGCACTTTTAAAGTTGACTGCCCATTGGCATAAGCAATATCTTCCTTGGTGCCTTCGCCAAAATAAAAATAGCGATAGCTTTTTTCCATCTCAGAAGCATTGGCTGCAAGAAATTTCTTTGCCCTGTCGTATGCTGAATTATCTGTAGTAAACCAACCTGAGCTTAATATTGAAACGTAACCAAACATTTCATAATGATAGATTCCGGCTTCCATCGCCTGTAATCCTCCCCAGGATAGTCCGCCTACTCCGCGATTGTTCTTATCTGTTTTAACACGATAGTTCTTTTCAATATATGGAATTATATCATTGAGCAGCTCGCTGCAGAAAACTGCAGGATCGAGGTTTTTTGCATCCGGCATGACCAGAATCATTGGAGTTGCTTTTCCTGAATTTATTGCATTGTCAAGCGTTTTATCTGCATAACCTGATTCGATCCAGTGAGTATAGTTTTCTCCACCTCCATGTATCATGTAAAAAACGGGATAGTAATTTGTTGAATCTGCGGAATCTGTATAACCCGGCGGAAGATATATGTTCATCTTGCAAGATGTATTCTGGGTTGTTGAATGGTAAGTAATTGTTTTAACTGTACTGTTAACAGCAAAGGTTAAATTGCTAATTACCAGGATAAACAAAAAGGTTGATAATGATTTGTAAAATGATTTCATAGAATTAAACAAGTATTTCTGCGAAATTAACGCATGAAATATTGAGCAATTTTCGATTTTAGATTTTATATTTCTAAAATCAGATATTTTCAGCTTTTTAATCGACTATTTCTGTGGGAGATTTACCAAAGTGCTTTTTAAATACTGTACTGAAATACCCTATACTTGAAAATCCGCACATCTCACTTATTTCAGTTATTGTATGTTGTTTCGATTGAATGAGTTTTAATGCATTTTCCAATCTTACAATTTTTATAAAATCAACAGGCGACTGCCCGGTCAGTGATTTAATTTTCTTATATAATAGTGAAGAGCTTACATTCATTGCCGATGCAAAGTCATCTTTTGTAAATTCAGCATTTGATATATTATTATTTACAACTTCCATCACCTTTTTCAGGAAACAATCATTAAGTTCATTGTTGAGTATATGGTCTTCACATCCTGTTTTGTTAATCTTTAAAGCTTTTTCTCTTACAATTTCTCTGTTTTGTATTATTGTTTTAATCTTTTGCTTCAGTAGTATAAGATCAAATGGCTTGGTAAGGTAATCATCTGCTCCAAGTCCTAACCCCTGCAATTGTTCTGCTCTTCCGGAAAGTGCAGTGAGTAAAACTACAGGTATATGCGAGGTTTCATAGGTTGATTTGATCAACCGGCACAATTCAAACCCATCCATGTCTGGCATCATGACGTCTGAGATAACAAGGTCGGGGAGATGCTTCTGAACTGCCTCCCATCCCGGAATACCATCATTGGAAGTGATAACTTCAAATTCATCCGACAATGCGTATTTCATGAATTGAAGCAAATCATCATTGTCTTCAACTACAAGAATCCGCATTTCTTTTGAAACTTCATTATTTTGGTTTTCAGCTTTTATGTCAGACTCAATAGTAACTTCAGCTTCAAAATCATCTGAGTTACTTGTGAAATTGAATTTGGCTTCTCCGGTTATTTCCCTGAAAGGTATTGAAATCTGAAATGAAGAACCTGTATTTTCCTGGCTTGAAAAAGAAACCTGCCCTCCATGCAGATTGACGTAATTTTTAACTAATAATAAGCCTATACCTGAACCTACAATCTTTGAGTTTACTGCATTCTCAGCCCTGAAAAATTCTTTAAACAACTGACGCTGCTCTTTCTTGCCAATTCCAATTCCCTGGTCAATAACTTCAAGTACCCATTTAGTTTCATCGCAGTTAAGGTTTAATATTACCTCACTGTCTGGATTTGAATATTTTACTGCATTTGAAATCAAATTGTCTATTACCTTTTCCATCATCATCATCTCATCAAAAGATGTAATGTATTCTTTTACATTAGAATTGAATATCAGCTTAATACCTTTGCCTTTTGCTATCGATTCAAACATCTGTAAACGATATCGGATAAATTCATTTATTTCAATCTTGTTGAGTGATAACTGCCCTTTTCCAATATCCACTTTTTGAAACTCCATTAGTTGATTAACAACAGAAGACAGCCTTCTTGTCTGCTCTATTGCAATATGCAAAAAATGACGTCCTGCAACTGAAAGGTTTTTTTCTTTTGACAACTCTTCAACCGGTGCTTTAATCAAAGTAAGCGAAGTTCTCATATCGTGTGCAGTGTTTGTAAAGAACTTAACCTTCTCTTCTGTATGCAATTGCTTCAGCTGATTGATATAATTCCATAAAATAAAATAAGCTATTGATGATATCAAAACCAGAAGTATAGCTAAAAACCACCATGTTACCCAGAATGGTGGTGTAATCTTTATGGCCAATGTCCTTTCAGCCAGTACTTGTGATAATGAGTTGTCGTAAAGCCTGATTTTAAGTTTGTATTCTTTGCTTGGAATATTGCTGTAATT
The DNA here is from genome assembly GCA_017998095.1 of Prolixibacteraceae bacterium. The sequence continues at coordinate 11,608 of JAGODU010000054.1, forward strand.
AAGTATTCTTTGACTGACGGGCAGCGACCAATCGTCGTCAAGACCTTCCATTTTCCATGAAAACTTCGAGCCAGCAGCAACGCCTATAGGTACTAATTCTATATTGAGAGTGTTCTGATTATATTTCAGTTTAATCTTATCAAGCTGATTCAGTGGCTTGTCAATTTTCATGGATAAATAATCGCGCATCGATCTTCCTGAAATACTTATATCCTGAAGAAAAATCTTTCCTTCAGGTTGTAATTGTTGTATTGTTGCCGGATTGAAAATGACAACTCCATTACTCGTACCCCATGCGATGTTTCCGTTCTTTAGTTTACAATGGGCATTTCTGTTGAATGAATTATTTGATAATGAACTTATTGAAGAGTAAATAAGAACATTCTTCTTTAACGGGTCGAATCTGCACATTCCCGATTCTGTTCCTAACCATAAATAACCATCCGACCAGGCTACACTGTTGACAAAGTTTGACGGGAGCCCATTCGATGTTGTAAATTTTTCTATTGTTCCATTTTCCGGATCATGACGCAATAAACCGTCTCCAATTGTTCCAACCCATATAATTCCATCCAGTACCAAAACATCCATTACAAGACAGCCGTTGATAAGAGTTTTAATTTCTCCTGTTTCATTATTAGAAAGTAATAGTCCGTAAGTACATCCAAACAACATTTCACCTTTATTGTACTCGTTTAAAACATAAATAGGTTGTATTGAATATTTTCTAAAACTTTCATCCCGGCTTATATATCTTATAACTTCCTTGTTTATTCCTCCAATCCACATGTCTCCCTGACTGTCTTTGTATATGTCGAATACAAAATCATTTATAAACGGAGAATTGCTTTCTGATTGTGAATAGTGGGCAAGCTGCCTTCCCGAAGTTCCATCAAGAATATATACTCCTGAAGAGTATGAACCAGCCCAGATTCTTCCATTATTGTCTTCTTCCAATGTTAAGAAAACCTGAGCCTGCTCCTGTTTATCAGCATAAAAACTTTTCCAGTTTCTGCCCGTTGCATCAAGACAACTTATCCCATTATTAGTGGCAAACCAAGTGTTGCCCCTGCTATCTTCCAAAATATCATTTATGTCATTATTAACAAGCGAATTGGGATTATTAATCTGATGCATAATTCTGGTAACAATAGGGGATGCCTGATCAAAATATGATACACCACCGCTGTAAGTACACACCCAAACACGGTTGTTTTCATCGCATAAAATATCGTAAACTCCATTACCCCTTAATGAGGATATATTGTCTGAATTTTCCTTATATACATTAAGAACTTTAAAGGTTCGCTTATCAATCTCCCATAGTCCCTGTCCGTCAATTCCAAGTAAAAGTGAATTTTTTGATATTGACTCAATGGCAAGGATAGGTTGTAATGGAAGTGATTTAATTAAGGCCCTTTTTAATTGCTTTGATGAAAAATCATAGTACATCAATCCTTTGGACACAGTTCCTACCCAAAGTTTATTTTCATCTTTATCATAGTCTAACATTGAAGTTTGCAATGGGTCAATCTCAGTAGCCTTATAAATCAATTCCTTTTTCAGTGTTTTGATATTCAGGTTGTATAGCCCCTCACGTACTGATAATAAAATATTTTCGTTGTCTTTACGTATTATTCTTTGAACATCTATGGAGTCATTGTTTATAGTTACAATGCTTTTATTGTCGTATTTCAAAACTCCTGAAGATGATGCCAGCCAGTAATTACCTTCAGTATCTAATATCATATCATTAGTTACCAGATGGTTATCGTTCATCTCCTTGCTCATGTTTATTATAAGCTCAAATCTGTCAGATATTTCATTGTAAATAAATATTTGCCCGTTATTTGTTAATGCGAAAAGCTTTGAGTTGTCATAATTCAGTTTAACGCTTATAACGTTAGCTGTTTCATAAGGAAGTTGATATATTCTGTAATCATCATCGGTAAGCCTTAAAATTCCCGTTTTGGAAGAAACCCAAATAAAATCATAATTGTCCTTGACAACAGAATTGGCTTCACGTATTGAAATTCCAAAAATATTGTTAATGTTATTAAAGCCTGTGTTTGAGGCAAAAATTTTGGTATTTATGAAAATAATAAAAGAAAAAACAAGCCAATTCATTAGAATAGGCCGGAATGATTTAAATAAGAAAATCTTTTCCTTTATTTTCATAGCAGTCTCATGTTGAAATGTAAAAATAACCAAATAAAATATATTTCTATATTTTAAAATTTCAAAATGAATATCTATGCATTTCTACATGAACTGCATTTGTTGGTAAATTAACTTAAAAGCCAGTTTTTTGCCTCTGTTTCAGTATCAAACATGCGGGCGTGACCACCGCTAAGTTTTATCATTGTACCAAAAATTATTTTTTTTAGTCCAACCATACCAACAATAGCATTTTTTTCAGTTTTATGACGAATAACTTCTTTAGTTAACCTTTGGACCTCGTTTTTATATTTTTCAGTAGTATAAGAGTTGCCAACATTAATCAGAATAAGTTGACGATGCACCTCTTTTTGTAGCATTTCTACTTCCTCATAAAGAATTCTGAGCATCTCATCTTCAGTTTTAACTCCATTATAATCAACGAATAAAATTTTTTTTCCTCCGTATGTAATCCAATTTACTCCCATAGTAGTGCCTCCTGTTTTGTTTAAAGAAAATTCCTCATTAAAAGTATATATTTTCTTGTTTTACAAAATCTTTTTTTGATTTTTATGATTAACATAGACGAATCCTTAAACCAAATTTAAATATTCAATTTTTTAAATATGATTGAATTACAAAGTAATCGTTGTTCAGTACATGCCAATCGTGAAATAATAAAGTGTTATTACATTCCTGCATTTTATTAATTTACTTCACCTTATTTTGAAATGTATCCCGAAGACCCCAAGGACAGCAAGTTCATCGTCAATATTTGTGTTTTCAAATCTCTTTGATTATATGTACAATCTGTTCCTCATAGAGAAATGATAGAAAATATTCATTTAAAATTTTATCAGACCTGTCTGTTTTTGTCATGACTGCCGTGTTTTTCTCATATATTTACATAATACCAAATACATACCAAATACATACCAGATACCTACCAAATACCATAAGCGAAAATTCTTATGGTATTTGGTAGGTATCTGGTATGTATTTAGTATAGTCCATACACTTGTATTGTTCTATGATTAAATAGAGCATAATGTCTGCTTTTTTCAATTTCAAATTTTTTTATTCTGTTTTTTATGAATTTCGTTTCTCATTTTATAAAAAGAATTACATTTGTTCGTAATATTACGAAATGAAAATAAAGGATAAAGTAACAGAAAGGCAAGAAAAGATTGCCCGTTATGCAAAGGCATTAGGGCATCCTGTACGGGTTTACGTACTGGATCTTTTATCAAAGCAGTCATGTTGTTACAGCGGAGACCTTAGTGAAGATCTTCCAATTGCAAAATCAACACTTTCACAACATTTAAAGGAATTAAAGGATGCAGGATTGATTCAGGGAGAAATAGAAGCACCAAAAATCAGGTATTGTATAAATAAGGAAAATTGGAAAGAAGCTCAACTGTTGTTTAAGGATATTCTAAAAATGTGAATTATTAAAAGAATACGATATGAAATTTGAAGGTATAAAACCTGCAGGGATGGACATAAAGGTACTAGGTACTGGCTGTCCAAAATGCAAAGCGTTGGAAAAAGCAACCCGGGAAGCAGTGGCCGAAATCGGAATAGATGCTCAGGTATCTAAGGTTGAAGATATCGTTGAGATTATGAATTATGGAATAATGACAACACCTGCAATTGTTATAAATGGGAAGGTTGTTATGAAAGGCAGGGTGCCTTCGGTAGAAGAAATAAAAAGGTTAATACTGAAAAAATAAATATTATGAAGAAAATTATCACTTTATTTGGGTTGATAGTATTGTTTGCAGTAAGTTCTGTTCAAGCACAATGCTGTAAGAATCATTCAAAATCAGCTAATTGCGTATATCTGTCTGAATCATCACAAACCTCATCTTCATCAGATGTAGTTGCTTATTATTTTCATTACACAAGGCGTTGCGAAACCTGTAAAGCTGTCGAGAAAGTTTCCGGTGATGCATTGAAAGAATTATATGGCGATAAGATTGTACTTAAATCAATAAATCTTGACGAAAAGAGCAGTGAAGAGCTGGCTAAGAAAATGGAGATTGATGGCCAGACTTTATTGGTTATGAAGGGAACTGAAAAGGTTGATCTAACTAATGACGGTTTTTTGTATGCAGTTACGAAACCCGAAAAGTTAAAAGCGAAAATTAAATCAGCTGTAGATTCGTTGAAGTAAAAAGTAATATGAATGTCTTGCAGAACTTACTGGAAAACTCTCAGTTTCCAATTTTAACAGCATTTATACTTGGGCTGATGACAGCAATCAGCCCTTGTCCTTTAGCTGCCAATATTACTGCAATAGGCTTCATTAGCAAGGACATTGATAGTCGTAAGAGGGTATTTCTTAACGGACTAATATATACTCTGGGACGCGCTATTACATATAGTGTTATTGGCTTAATTTTCTTTTTTGGATCTGAAGAATTACATATTTCAGGCTTTCTTCAAAAATGGGGAGAGAAATTAATCGGTCCTTTAATGATAATAATTGGACTTTTTTTGATAGGAGCATTCAATTTTATACGAATACAGGGATTAGGGTCACTGACTGAAAAAATGGAAGGCAGAAATCATAAAGGGTTTTGGGAAGTTCTTTTATTAGGGATTGTCTTTGCCCTTGCTTTTTGTCCTTACGGTGGAGTTTTATATTTCGGAATGCTTATCCCAATGACAATAAGCAGTGCATCCGGTCTTTATTTGCCTTTGGTCTTTGCTGTTGCAACTGGTATTCCGGTGATAATTTTTGCCTGGCTGATAGCCTTCTCTGTCAGTTCTATTGGTGTTTTCTATAATAAGATGAAAGCCTTTGAACTTTGGTTCCGAAGGATAATTGCAGTTCTGTTTATTGGAGCAGGCATTTATTACATTGTGATTGTTTATATGTAATTTTTTTGAAAATATCATTCGCATTTATACGAACAAATAATTATAGTAATATGAATCCATCAATAGATTTTCAACTTTTGAAACCTTTAACGATAGATGTACCATTGGTTTCAACTAAACTAAATCTCGCAGATAAGCTTGGCACAATAAAAGTTCGTTGTGGAATTAAAAGAGATAGCTACAAAGTATCTCCCGGGCTATATAAGGTTGGGAGTCCGGATAGTACGAGCGACGTCTTGATTTCAGCTAATTATAAACTCTCATTCGATGCCCTTAGGAAAAACCTGGGAGGTATGAATGTCTGGATTTTAGTTATCGACACTAAAGGTGTGAATGTATGGTGTGCTGCAGGGAAAGGGACATTCAGTACTGCTAATATTGTGAAGAGTTTAAAAGAATATTCACTGGAAAGTATTGTAAGCCACAGGAAGATTATTGTACCTCAATTAGCTGCAACAGGGGTATCTGCCCATAAGGTTAAAACATTATCAGGATTTAATGTTTTGTTCGGTCCTATACATGCGAAGGACTTGTCGACCTATATTAAAAATGGCTATAAGGCAACTCCGGAAATGAGAGAAATGAAATTTCCAATTATGGAAAGGATGAAGCTTATTCCGGTTGACTTTTTGTATCGTAAATATTACCTGCTTTTAATTCTGGCAGGGATTTTCTTTCTTTCGGGACTTGATAAAACAGGTTTTCTGTTTTCAAAAATGATTGAAACAGGAATATTTCCGGTGATAAATATTATTGCTGCATATTTTGCAGGAATTGTATTGGCTCCTGCATTATTACCATGGATTCCATTCAGGGCTTTTGCAACTAAAGGTGCAATTTTGGGAATACTGGTTACAGTGATTTTGTATTTTATTCTAAACATTTCTCTGATGGAAAATATTTCCTTGGGTTTAATAAATACAAGCATTGCTTCTTTTATGATGATGAATTTTACCGGGTCATCAACATTTACATCGGTGTCAGGGGTTAAAAAGGAAATGAAGTTTGCAGTCCCGGTTCAGGTAATTCTTTTTAGCTCAGGCATTATATTGTTTGTAATTTTTAAACTAGTAAAACCATGAAGACTATGCAATATTTAAAGAATGTATCCACGCTTAAATTAAATACTGATTTATGTAAAGGATGTAAAATGTGTACGATTGTTTGTCCGCATGATGTTTTTGAAATTGTTGACGGAAAATCAAGAATTAAAGATATTAACGACTGCATGGAATGCGGGGCATGTGAGCTGAATTGCAGATATGGGGCAATAAGCGTAAAGTCGGGAGTAGGTTGTGCAGCAGGTATTCTGAACGGTATACTTCGGAACACAGAACCAAGTTGTGATTGTTCAAGTTGTTGAAATTATTTCTTTTTCCCCCAATATGTTGTGTTAAGGTTTTTACCGGTTCCTGCATATACAAGTGTTACACGTCGGGGAGATGCTTCCCAATCGAGTTCGCGTTCAACGCAAACAACTATATTGCCCAATGTTAATTGTTTCTTTGTTGCATTATAACTCCAATTACCGGTAAGTGCTCCCGTCATTGTGCCATCGGCCTTAAGGGTAAGGGTATTAGCGCTGTTTTGCTGTCCATAATTGTATTTCAGATTTATGTGTTCCCATGTTCCGATAAGTGAGTCTTTAGTTATAGTTCCTTTTTCGGGCACAGAAGCATAACGTTCCGGCAGGGCTATTGGCCAAAGGTTATCGGGTTCTTCAGGAGAAGCAGGGCACCAAACGATACGACGTACATGCCCCATCATGATGGCGTTGGAATAAGGATTTCCCCCCACGTTGGCGGGTAATCGTCCTTGCGACATGTAGAACCATTCACCGGTGTTTTCTTTTTGGAATATGCAGCAGTGAGAAATGCCTACCCATCCGTTGCTAAGATTGAATTTGTAGGGGTGAGTCACGATAGGGTAGCAGTCGCCGCGACCATTTGTAAAGTTGCGTCCGGTTATGTCTAAATATGGACCTTCAATATTTTCACTTCTTACTACTCTTGTATTATAGGGTATGTCGAGGCCGTCGTAGGCCATGAACAAATAGTAGTAGCCGTCTTTGTAAATAATTTCAGGAGCTTCGCTGCCCTGCCATCTGGATGAAGCTGTTCGGGTACCAATTCTGATACCATAACGATCGGTTAACTCGCTTACGCTACTTGCGTAAGGTTCTCCTAACTTGTTTATTGGTTTTCCGTTAGAGGCATCTACTTGTAAAAGTGCAAAGCCACTATGCCACGAGCCATGTATCAGGTAGTGTTTTCCATCGGGGCTTATTATATATGTCGGGTCGATAGCGTTATAGTAGAAATAGGCGCTCCAATCATTAGTGCCGGTGCGACTGTAGTTTGTGCCACGGTCGGATGAAGAGCAGGTGACAAAACCTTTGTCAGTCCATACTGCTCCGGCAGGATCTGTAGATTCACACATGCCGATAAAGGCACGTTCAGTCCAGCTGCCGTCAAAGTTGGAAGAGGTATTAGCTTTTCCTGTTTTAATATAGTTGTCGATGACTATGCTGTAATACATTCTCAGTATTTCCTTTCCTCCTGAGTTAACCCTGCGTACAACAGGAGCCCAGAAGCCGTATCTGATATTACTTTTTGCAATGGGAGCAAGGTCCATACGCGAGCGTATTGCGTTAAGTGAATCAGCGACCCAGGATGGTGCATCGTAGAAAGGTCCGCCTACCCATTCCCAATTAACAAGATCTTTAGAACGTTTACCCTGAAAATGGCCATGACCATCGTGGGCATTTCCATAGGAGGCATCGGTTCCGTACATGTAGTAGTACCCATTAAAGTAAGCAACAGAAGGATCGTGAACGTTAGCCAGATTCCATTTATCATGGTTAGCCCAGGATGCTATAGATGAATAGTCGTCAGAATAAGTTGGAATAGTGAAATTAGTAACAGTGTCAGGATTTTCTTTTCCATCATCCCTTGTTTTGATGCCTGTCGGTTTCAGATCATCATCATCACATCCTGCAAGGGCAAGGGCAGTTATACTGATTGCTAAAAAAATAAAACACTTTAGTTCCATACTTAATCTGCTGTTAAAAGAAATCTTCCTTATCAACTTACGAAATGTTGATAAGGAAGTTTCTAAATTATATGAATGATTTTTATTTTACAATAGGGCGGACCGACCATTTAGAAAGGAATGCCGGACCATTATCTTCATTCTTGTTTGCTGAGTTGCCAACAAGGTTAGGGTTGGCATTAAGCGTAGACTGGAATATAGGGAAATATTCATGTCCCTTATAAAAATATTGGAATGATGAAGCACTTGCTGTTTCAGCAGTAAGCTCATCAGCAGATGCTTTGCCGTCGAGTTTATAATAAGCATGCTCAACCAATTGATTCAGGCGATTTGCATCATAGAAGAATCCCCAGCGTATAAGGTCAATGCCACGACCATTCTCGCAACCGAATTCTTTAGGACGTTCAACATTAGCTATTTGTTCAAAAAGTGCATCGGCTGAAGGAAAGTCTGAAACCTTGAGATCAGGAAGCGCCACACGGCGACGAACGACATTGATATACTCGATTGCCGTTTGGGTTGGTCCATTGATTTCATTTTCACATTCAGCTGCCCTGAGTAAAACATCGCTGTAACGCATCATGCGCAAGTTTACACCACAATGCAAGCCATTGGTAATTGAACTGTAAATATTATTTCTTGCATTGGTGAATTTTGCTATTGATATTCCTCCCTGTGCATTGTTTGACAAAGGAGTGGCTGTAATGTCCTTTTGATAAATAGTATTACAACGTGGATCTCCGTTAGGATATGCTGCAGTTTTCTGTCCGGTATAAGCACTGTATTCAGTTTCGTATGAAGTCAGTGTCCAGTATAAACGTGGGTCGAGACGACCATCAGTACACTTTTCTTTTTTAAACAAATTATACAACCATGGTGCTCCGGCAAGGTCTCCCCAGCTGCCTAATTCCTGTGAAGCATAATTGCTTTCCACAGCGTGACCCTGAGTAGCTTCCGAGCTAATATTCACAGGAGTCCATTCTTCATCAGTACCACCGGTACCAAAATCGAGGAATTGAACTTCGAAGAGGCTTTCTTTATTGTTTTCATAAGCAGCACCTTCCCTGAAGTTGTCGCCATAATCAGCAGTTAATTCATAATGTCCATATTTCCCGGCGATTATATCTTTCAAAACAGTATAAGCTTCAGGAAATTTATGACGGAACATAAGGGCGCGTGCCAGATATCCTGCAGCAGCACCGCTGGTAGCACGACCTTGAGCCCATTCACCACCGTTGTCGCGAGATGGCAATATTTGCATAGCTTTGCTTAGATCTGCTTCTATTTGGTCAAACACTTCATCCTGAGTATTGTTTGATGCATACATGGTGTTGATGTCAGAATATGAAGCATAATCTGTAATCAAAGGAACAGTCTGGTAATATGTTGCCAAATTATAATAAGCCAATGCCCTGAGGAAAAGAGCCTGTCCGGCAATCTCATTACGGGAAGCTTCCGGCATATTTACAACATCTACCTTTGACAATACAAAGTTGGTACGGTTTATTACATGATAGTTGTCACGCCAAGGCCATTCGTCACCAATACCAATTGTACCCGGAGAATTAAGGTTGTCGTACTCCAGATACCATTGCTGGGATGAATTCCAAACTTCGTCGCCACGTACAGCATCGAGGGTATAGCCAACGCGGGCAAATGTACCTTCAAGACGAATACGGTTATAGCAGGCAATTACAGCCTCCTTAAGTTCTGACTCTGAATCGCCAAAATCATAGGTTGTTTGATTGTTCGGGTTCTGAACATCGAGAGCTTCTTCGCAGGCTGTTATACCCCCTACAAGCGCCAACATTGCTAGAAATATTTTTAAACTTTTCATATTAATATTCTATTTTTAAATTAAGACTTAGAATGATACGTTAACACCAAACATTATGGTTTGTGGAGTTGGATACGAACAGTAGTTGTAGCCCGGAGTAAATGTGCCACCGGCAAAGTCTACGTTATATCCCTTATATTTCGACAATGTTGCCAGATTTTGAGCTGATGCATATAAACGCACAGCACTGACATAGCCGCCAAACCATTTGTCTGGGAAATTGTAGCCTAACTCTATATTGGCAATTTTCAGATAGGACGCATCTTGCAAGAAACGCTGGCTGAACATATCATTAGTAATTGAACCAGATGATTTGTAAGCTACGCGTGGTACATCTGTATCAGTGTTGTCAAGAGTCCATGCATCCAGAAGACTAACGTCTTTGTTTAGTGCACCATAAGAACTACGTAAAGTAACGTCAACAAAATCTACTGCTTTAAAACCTGCAGCTCCAAAAGTAGATACGCTTAGGTCAAAATTATTCCATTCAACGCGAACGTTTAAGCCATAATGAACTTTTGGTAAACCACTGCCAAGAAAATCCTGGTCTTCATTAGTGATTTCACCGTCGAGATTAAGGTCAGCATAAGCCACATCACCTGGTTGTGCACCGCTTTGATTTACTAATTCTCCTTCTGCGTTAATACGGTTATTGATTTGTTCCTGAGATTGGAAAATTCCTTCGTAAACGTAACCATAGAATTCACCAACTTCACGTCCAATTTCTGTGCGGCAATATCCATCAGAACGAGGTTCGCCTGATACACCTAGTTTAGTTACCTTGTTGTTTAAGGTAGATAGGTTTGCAGAAATATCAAACTTAACCGGATTATCGTAATTGTGATATGCTACCAGGAATTCCAAACCTGAGTTTTCCATAGTTGCTGCATTCATTGTTACTGTTCCATTTGTTGCTCCTGCATTTGCCGGTACAGCTACGCTATAAAGAAGGTCATCTGAAGTTGATTTGTACCAATCGAATGTAAATTCAAGTTTATTATTAAACATGCCCAGGTCGAGACCAAAGTCAACTGTTTTCTTCTTTTCCCATCTTATAGCTGTATTAACGTAGTTAGATATAGCAGAGCCGGTAACTTTATCATTTCCAAAACTATATGTGTAGTTGCCCCTGGCCATAATGTCCATATACTGGTATTCACCAATGTTTTCATTACCAAGTTCACCATAGCTTCCGCGGATTTTTAGCAAGTTGATGGTTGATTTTGCAACCGGAAAAAAGCTTTCACGGTCAATACGCCAGCCTGCAGAAACAGATGGGAACCAATCCCAACGATCGTCAGAAGAAAGGCGGCTTGAACCATCGCGACGTGCTGTCAGTGATAATAGGTATTTTTCATCGAAATCATAGTTGATACGGCCGATATAAGATGCCAGTACATGCTCACTTTCGTAGCTGGTTGCTGCAGTTTCTTCTGCGTTGTTTACCTGAAGATAATAAGGTTCAGGCATGTTAACACCTTTTGCTGTAATTGTGTGGAAAAGTTCATGCTGGAATGTCTGACCAACTACCATATTGATATGGCTGAGTCCGAATTTGCCATCATAACTGATTGTATTTTCAATCAATGCATCGCTATAATTACGATAACCTTGTGTCAGGGTCTCATTGCTCTTAGCCAGGTAGTTTGTTGTACTCTGGATAAAAGCAGGTATGAAAGTGAAGTCTTTAGCAATTGTTTTGCTGTATGACAAATTAATGTTATAATCCAACTTGTGGTTAGAACTTTTAAGACCTACCATTCCTATAAGATCTACGTTAGCTGAACCTGAAGCAACAATGCGATCCACAACTGAGTTTCTTTTCAAGAGGCTATTTGTGAGCAAAAGGTTTGTTACACGTAAGTCTCCATGAATATTGTCATAATAAGTTCCATAACCATAGGAGTCATAGCTGTATTCTGATGCAGATGATATTTTATCATCAAGAACCCAGGTTGATTCGTCGTAAGCTTTGATAGTTGGAGGAATGAGAAGAGCTGAAGCCATTACAGGGTATTGAGCGCCATAAAGACCTTGTACCCATTCATTTGCGTTGCTAAGACCCATATTATCCTGATTGCTGTGGCTATATACTATGTTAGTTTTGATCTTGATAAACTTAACATCCATAGAATTATTAACACGAGCAGTATAACGGTCGAAGTTTGGACCGGCACCTACCATTGTTCCTTCCTGTCCATAATAATCGAGAGCGATGTTATAAGTATTATTGGCTCCACCTCCGGAAATATTGACATTGTGGTTCTGACGAATACCGGTTTTGAATGATTCATTGAACCAATTAGTATTAACAAGGTTTGGATCTATATAATTCGGGCTTTCAGGATTGTAACCTGAAGGAACGTCCATTCCACTATTTTTGAAAGCCATATTAATGTATTGTCCATATTGGGATGAGTTCATTACATCATAAACACCACTTTGAACCTGGTCGATTCCATAGTAACCCCTGTAGTCAATTTTCATGGCTTCGTTCTTTTTACCCTGCTTGGTTGTTATGATTACAACGCCGTTGGCTGCACGTGAACCGTAAATTGCAGCAGCAGAAGCATCCTTAAGAACCTGAAGAGTTTCAATATCATTTGGTGAGAAGTCACGAATGGTTGTACCCATTGGAACGCCGTCAACAACATAAAGAGGAGAAGTGCTGCCAAATGAACCAATACCACGGATACGTACAGTTGGGTCAGCTCCGGGTTGTCCGTCACTTGTTATTTGAACACCTGATACCTTGCCTTCAAGCATTGTTGAGATATTTGAATGAGATACTTTCTTCATCTCATCAGCGTTTACAATTGCAACAGATCCGGTAAGGTCAACTTTGCGTTGTGTACCGTAACCGATAACCACTACCTGATCGATTTCTTTTAATTCTGAAACCAAAATAATATTGCCAAGTTCAGTTTTTCCTGTAACACTTATTTCAGTGCTTTTGTATCCGATGAAAGATATATTCAATGTTGCATCTAAAGAAACATATATTGAAAAGTTGCCATCTACGTCTGTAA
>JAGODU010000252.1 GCA_017998095.1 Prolixibacteraceae bacterium
TCTGAAGCGTTGAATTTTTGGGCAAGCATTGTTATCAGTTCGATATTTTGCTCTTGTGTCAGCTTTGATAATGCTTGGGAGATTGTTTTTTTAATATCATCCCGATAGTCGCGAATTGCTTCCTCGATCTCTGTAGTTCCTGAAATAGAAGGAAGTCCACCTATTTTACGATCGTGATTTATATCATCGGTCAGTTCTTTTATGCTAATAGATTCATACAGTCTGCTTATTTCCAAAATCAAGTACTTCGCTTTAAAAATATCTTTGAGTTCACGGTATGGGAATGCGTATAATTTGGCATTCAAATTAGCTAAAGTATTCCATTCAAAAATGTTTGGCTCTTCCGTTCTATTTCCTGCCTGTAAATCAGCAATGAGACCAAGAATTTCAGAAGTTTGTTCTTTGCTTAATCCAGGAAACCAACGAATTTCTGCTGCAAGTCGTTTTGATGGATTAATAAGTATATCGCGGGCTTCTGTTATTTCTGCAGTATTTAGTAAAAGAGACTTATCGTCAGCAAACTCATTGATTTTTCTGCGACTATCAAGAGGCGTTGCACCTAATATGTAAAATGGATTTTCAAATATATTCATTTGTACACCACCTTGCACTATTTAATCTCTTCATCAATAAATACTATAATATACTTTTTAACTGCTAAAACCTATTTTTCTGACATTCTTTAAAGGTGGTAATAATTTAATAGCCACCATAAGGCTGTCGTTATCAATAGCATCTTTGTTTTCTTTAGCAGCTTTTCGACCAGCCTCTTTAACTACATATGCAATATCAGACACAGGTCGACCTTTAAGCATTTCTGATGCTTTTTCAACATCAACGTCAGATGAGACAGGAATTTTTGATAACATATTTAACAAAAGTAACCGCACCTCTTCTACAGATGGCATTTTAACCTCTATAATGTGGTCGAACCTGCCCCGTCTTAATATAGCAGGATCAATAGCTTCTATCATATTGGTCATGGCAATAACTAGTACATGGTTTTTTGATGCGTCAGGAATGCGGCGTAAAAATTCAGCAACTTCCTCCACATGATAATTTCCAGATGCTTGCCCAACACTACGATCCGTTAGAAATGCTTCCATTTCATCTATTACAATTACTGATGGTGCATTATTAATTGCCTTATCAAAAACATCTGCGATTTTTTTACTTGTGTCATGTATATATGGACTCCCAATGCTTCCAGAATCTATGGAATAATTTGGCCAGTCCAAAAAATCAATAAGTCTTTCTACTGCATATGTCTTTCCGCATCCTGGTGGCCCGTGTAGTATGATTGCAGAAGGAAAGCCTATTCCCATCCTGCGGTATTTTTCCTCATGAATAATTATATCTACTATATGTTCATTGAAGAAATCCTCAAGATATGGCCTGCCAGGAAGAGAAAAATGAGCATTTACCTGTGACCTCCCGCATTCTAATCTATTATCTGTATCAACGATATCTTTTTCTTTATTGTCGTTAATGGTCAAAATCTTGGTAAGACAATTAGTTTCGCCACCGGAAAATCCAGCCTCATTTATAATATCTTCAACTTCATGGACATCCATCCAGTCAAGGAGCTTACATAATCGGCGAAAAGATTTAGTGGAAACACGTACACCAGCAGAAAGCCATGTTCCAAGAACAGTTTGATCGTCAAAGTACTCGGATATTGTGTATGTAGGCAGTAGTCTTGATATCTGTTCTATATACAAAGCATCATGCAAAGAAATATTGCCTACAATTTTTCGCGTTTCTCTCAACGAAATTGCAAAAACGCGTGCTTCAATGTTTGTGTTGGGGTACGGTCCTTGCTGAACTGACGAGATTAAATACCCATGCTTACCTGAAAAAACAGCATAAGAATTATTGCTGATTTTTATATCATAAAACAAGCCGTTTCCAATAAAGCCGGCTTCTATCCATTTATCTCGTAATAAAGGCTTTACAACCAGCGCAAATCCTTCTGTGCTTGTACTATTAATCTGCCAATCATCTGCACTTGCCAATAGTTTTATTACCCTTGAGCCATCTGAAAGAAGAAAACCTCTTGGCACCCAACTATTAGTCGTCATAAAGGTCACCCCTTAATGATATTGGTAATATCGTACATTTTTTCACCGATAGTATCTGTAATTTGAATACGAAATAACTCGGCTACGATTGCACGCAAATCATCTATCTGGTCATTGACTTTAAATGAAAGCCCTGCTTGCATAAGTGATTTGAAACGTATTCTGTCCGTGAAATTATATGGATCTTGAATCATCATATTGAACCAGTCAACCACGAACCAGTCTTGTCGCCATAAAATATTAAAATTTTTGCCCCTCAGTTCGTTTAGTTGGCTTTCAAACTCAGTATCATTTCGGTCAATAGAACGTTGAGCTGCCTTTGTTAAATTATCAAAAGCATCAGCTTCTGATGGGTTTGAATGTTGACGAACTCTTTCGTTAAAAAAGTTAACACAACTATCCAAGTCTATTTGCCGTATTTCTTTTATATGTTCATTTCTCGCTTGAGCAACCAGTTTTTTTGCCTCAAGCAACTCGTTAAAAGCCTCTTGTGTATATTCCTGATCATTGGCCTGAGTATTGATAGAAGCAGCTTTCATTGCTTTATCACGTGCTTTTTCAAGCTTAGGGTCATCAACTTTATCTGTTATTTTTTCAATCCGTTCAAGCATTCTTTGGCCACTATCAGCGATACTGTCTGTATCGGAAAGGTCGATATCCTGCCTAGAATAAAAATTTTGATTGCCAAAATCTGCACCAACGCATGGAATAGAAACACCAAGATGAATAGCGCCAGAATCTGACATTTCATATTCACAAAGTATATCCGCACCTGTTGGAATAATTCCATATTCAAATTTTGTTCCTGGGATTTCATATGTTCCAATGTAACGGTTATCATCTATAGGATTCGAAATATCGCCTTCCCAAAGATGGAATTTCAGAGTATCATGCGAACCTGCTTTTAATGTCTGCCCAGCTTTAAATATCATATGGCCTTTTTTAGGCAGAAAATCATCTTTTTTTACTAAATAAACAAGAATTGAAGTCCCACCCAGTTTGTCGAGTACCTGTACGCCAACGGAGTGTGAAGCTGGAATAGCCCCAATCGTTGCCATCGTTTTGGTTATTATAATACGGCTTTCTTTCAACGGCATTGTATGTCCAAATGAATCATATACATGAACATCAAATGTGTTTTCTCCATCAATAAAGAGGGGTAAATCGAGAGTCATACCGTTTTTCATATTTGCGCGTCCGGATGACCACCCTGAATCGGTACTTGTAATTTCTACTGAAAATGTAACATCCTTATCAGTCAAAAACGCAACTTTTGCTTTTGCTTCAGATGTACGAGCAGTATATCTGAATGTTATATTCATTCCAGTTATTATTTCAGCATTTGACGCTTTTCTGTTGTGCCTTATATCTGACCAGTCAATGGATTCCGCAAAAATACTTGCACCTTCTGCCACTGCTGTCATCGGATTGACATCGGTGTTTGCCTCCGCCTTTAATGATAGTTCTTCAGACACTTTATCTCTTAAAGGTTTATAATTTGTTGGACCTCCAATAAAAACAATCTTTTCAATATCACCAGCAGTCAGTCCTGCTTTGGCGAATGTTTCTCTTGTAACTTGGATTGTTTCTTCTATAATATCAGTTATTAATGCATCCAAGTCATTACGAACAATAGGAATATCTATATATATCTCATTACCTTCTGTATCCATAGAATGTAAGGTGTTTTCATCCGCCCGAATAGTAGTCTCATTACTTGAAGATAATTCAATTTTCGCTTGCTCAGATGCGAATAAAGCCATCCGACACAAACGTTTGTACCGGCTACTCGCAAGAAAATCATCAGGCAACTTAAAGTTTTTTCTCAACCAAGGAACTACAATATTATTGAATATACGTCTATCCCAATCGCGCCCGCCACACATTTCTTTCCCGCCTTGAGTTAAGAGATTTACTTTCCTTCCGATGTTTTCAGCAATAGAGACATCAAATGTACCGCCGCCTAAATCATAAATTAAGAAAATGCCTTGCTGTTTAGATACTCGCATAACACTCATAATTGCCGCAACAGGTTCCTGCATAAGTGCAACATTACTAAATCCAGCAAGTCGCGCTGCTTCCAAAGTCGCATCTTTTTTTGTTTGGTTAAATGCTGCGGGTACAGTAATCATAATAGCTGTATCTGAGTCATTACGTATTTCTTCTGGTAAATAACCATATAGCACCTTTAGTATCTCAGCGCTGCATTCTTCTGGAGTAAGCGACAGATTAGCGTCTCTAAAGTTAAATTTTGTACTTGTGCCCATATATCGTTTAAATAGCGTAGCGGAATTTTCTTCATTTGTTGGAGACATTTCATAAGCTCTTCGACCATAATATCTATTTCCGCGTTTATCAACGAAAATAGCAGAAGGTGTCACATCATTTTGGTCGGGATTTTTCCAGACACGGATATTTTGACCGTCGTAAGAACAAATTGCGCTATTTGTTGTACCAAGATCAATACCTATGTAATGCTTCATTTTTCAGCCCTCCCTAAAATCACAATACCTGTTTTCATGATTGAATCGCCATTCATAATAATAGGCTCAATCATCTGTTCTATAAATAGGTTATCAAAAGAATCGAAATCATCAATATTAAGAGGGGTTACTGCCATTCCAACATCAAAAATATGTCCTTCAACATTTACTATTCTCAACCCTGCACTCTCAAGCGCAGAATCAACTTTTTTAATAAACCATGCAAATTGACTCAAATATCGAGAACTATCACCAGCGTCAAGTTTTGTCATTACCCGTTCGAACACTCTACGAAACCTCCATGCTTCAGAAGCTATATCAATAAGAGATTTGATAAGTTCATTATGAGATACCTGCATAATAATCCCCCGTTCTTTAGGTTTACTATCCTTTATTGTAAAATAAAAATTAATCTCTATTTTTTAGTCTTTAACATAGTCAACAATATCACCGATATTGCAATTCAATTCC
>JAGODU010000253.1 GCA_017998095.1 Prolixibacteraceae bacterium
ATGTCGATGTAAGTAAAATCGGACAAGGCATTGCTACTGATTTCTCCAACTGAGCATCAAGATATTTTCTCAAATGAACTCCCTGAGTTGCATCCGAAAGGTATAACCTTGGAAGATTTGCCTTTTCTACTCCATTGATAAAAAAGAAGTTATGACCTCCAATCATTTCTATCCTCTCATCAATTGTCATACTCCTTACTATTGAATCTGCCCTTTTATAAGCTGATTCATAACTTACAGGAGTTTGATACGGCTTAAATTCATCATTTTTTACAAGTGGCAGATTCTTATCCTGCTGACTGCACGATACAATCATTAAACCACATAAGATTACAATTAGTGTTTGTTTCATAGCTGTTATTTTATTGAAAGAAATTTTTGATTCAAATCTGAATCTAAATTAATCAATAAATTAAAGGAAAAGAAAGATAAAAATCAAGTCAGGATATTAGCTCTGTCTCAATTTCTACTAAAAGATTATCCCTGCAGATGTCTGCTACAACGTAAGTGGCAGGTGTATCTCTATAAGTTTCCTTGCAGATATTCCTTACTTTAGATATATCTTCTTTATTTTTAACATATACCCTTACGTAGCTGTATTTATCAGGTATTGTTTTAATTTCAGGAAAATGCCTTTTTATATTATCAGGACTTGTAAGTGCAGAAATATTTTTAATTGTTACTCTGGTTTGTTCTTCAACATCTCCAATACCTACGGTTACTTCACCTACTATCGAAGCTGTTCCGGAAACAATTAATCTTGAAGCATTATTAAGGACAATAAGTTTGGCCCTTTCAAACTGAGGCGGCTGGTTCTTTGTAAGCCTGCAATCAGGAGCTCCTACAAGTACCTGCTGACCATATTTATATGATTCACTTTGAACAGGACTGCTTATTGGCAATACTTTCAAATTTTCATTTCCCGTAACTGCAAAACTACCTATACAAACGCCAAGGTAAAGCATCCCAATACCGGTTGCTGCCGGAAAATCAGCTCTTTTTCTGTATTCAGTGTAGAACTTACTGCGTGTCTCATTAAACATCTGATAGTGTTGCCTTTCCCTGCCATCAATATTTTCCTTGTCGAGAATACCTCCAACATAATTCCACTGCCTGACGATATTATCAAAGCTTAAGCCAAGATGATTGTATAAATCACTCAAATATGAAAAAGAAGCTTCTGATGACTTTAAGATGTTGTAATCAGGGTGAACAGACTGAGCCCCAATTGTCCAGTATTCCTTATAACTCTTTGTATCAATAATGCAATATGGCCTGTTATGAAAATTTCCATAAATTATTTTTGCTGCATGTTGATTAGTAAAAGCAACCTCAAGCAATACAACAAAAGGATCTTCCGGTTCCTGCATTACTACCCCAAAAGGAGGACATTCATCGTTGAAAGTTTTAAAGATTGTTGTCTCGATATATTTAACCTGTGAAAGATAATCTTTCTGATCGTTCGACTTCACAAATATGTTAACCCTTACAGGCTTTAAATCTGTATGAAGAGATATCTGTTCCAATTGTTTTAAACAACTATCCCATTGAAGGTTAAAGCTACCTGTTACTTCAGGTGTTATTATCTTGAATGTTGGCTTTATCAATCCCATTTTACTATCGTTTTCCAAACTTTTTGTCAGGGCCAAATCCGGCAACTCCTTATACACAGCTCTAAAATATATGGTTTATGTTCTGTTTTTAAAAAACTTTGCAAGATAATATGTTTGAATCAAATTGCATTAACTTTTAAACCATAAAAATATTTTTTGTTGATATATCTTACATCAAAAAAAAGGAGGATAAATTTTACAATTACCCTCCTTTTAAATTTTTTGAACTTCTGCTTAAATTGTTTTTTCAACATTCCAGACAAAAGCCCTTATTCCAACTTCTTCACTAACAAGATTCAGCCTTTTGATATCTTCAAGTAAAATATCAACTTTATCATCATCAACAATTGTCAGAATTGAATTGTTTATTTCAGGCCAGGTGTGACTGCCCATGTGTGGATCACCACTTACTGAACCTCTACCGTATGTGTCAGCCCACATAGAATATCCTCTTATTCCTATTTTATCAAGAATATATTCAACTCTTTCAGTAAAAGCCTGATTATATGCTATAAATACTGCTTTCATATTTTTAATTTTTATTCTTTATCCAAAAAATGGAATTTCTTCCTGACTGACATAAGGCGATCTCTTTCTCCTCTTCTTGCCATAATTGCATAAGTCACCGGAACGATAATCATGGTTATTATTGTAGAGAATGTTAAACCTCCGATTACTGCAATACCCATAGGGCTCCAGATTTCTGAACCTTCTCCTGAACTGAATGCCATTGGAACCATACCAAGTATTGTTGTCAATGCTGTCATTAATACAGGGCGTAACCTTGATTTTCCTGAAACAATTATCGCTTCTTTTAGCTCCATTCCTCTGTCTCGCATTAAATTGATGAAGTCAACAAGCACTATACCGTTTTTAACAACTATACCAATAAGCAATACAGCTCCCAAGGCAGCAATAATGCTAAGATTAGTTCCTGTAAGGTATAAGGTAAATACTATACCCGGTACAATAAACAAGATCGAAACCATTATTATCAAAGGCATCTTGAACGATTCGAACTGGCTCGCCATTACAATATAAACCAGAAGTAGTGATAACAATGCAAGTAAGGCGATATCCACAAATGATTCATTCATATCTTCATAAGCACCTCCGATCTGAACTGTCATACCCTGAGGAACACCCATTTCATCTATCTGACCCTGTACGCTTGCTGCCAAATCACCAAGAGAAATCTTATACGGTGTAGCAGAAACAGTTACGATCCTCTGTTTTCTCTTTCTTTCAATATTTGGAGGCGTAAGCTTCTGCTCTACTGTACCCAGCTCTTTCAGCCTGACACTACTACCCGATGGTGTTGTGATTAATATGTTTTCAACATCAGTTACTGAATTTCTTGAGTCTTCCTTAAATTTAACAACTACGTTGTATTCATCCCCAAATTCACGATAACGGGTTGCAATCATACCTGAAACCCTGTTCTTTATCATTGTGGAAACAGTAGCAGTGTTTAATCCGTGCCTTGCAAGCTTTTCCCTGTCAAGTTTTACAGATAATTCAGGTTTGAATTTTTCCCTGCTTATTGTAACTTCTCTTGCTCCCGCAATTTTATCTATCCGCTTCTGTAATTCTTTGGCATAAAGTGTCGTTCCTTCCAGATCATGACCATAAATTTCAACTTCAACTGTTGAACCTCCACCCATGATGCCCATTGACATTCCTCCACTATTAGTTACACTATAGCTTATTATCTCAGGAATAGTTGCAAGGTATTTTCTGAAATCTTCTGATATCTCTACAACCGACCTGTCTCTTTCTTCTACATCAACCAATTTAATACTGTAGTTAATTGTATTTGATGCTGATGATTGAAACAAAGAGTTAATACTTCCTGTATCATCACTACCGGAAGAAGTAGACTTAATTTTAGCTTCAGGTATTTGAGTATTTACATATTCATCAATAAGTCGGGAAATTTTCAACGTCTCCTCAAACCTTGTTCCAGTCTGTAACTCAATTGAAGCACTTATACTCCCGCTATCAGCTTCAGGCATAAACTCTGTCCCGATTTTCCCTATTACTAAGAATGAACTTACAAATATCAATAATGATGCTACTGATACAATCATCTTATGATTCAAAGCCCATCTCAGCGATCTTCCATAAAAATTATCAAGCCAGTTGAGTACAGGCAAAGCTGTTCTTTCCCAGCTTAACGGACTATATTTTTCTTTCTTTGGTTTAATCTTCAACAAGTATGCACTTAACATAGGAGTTAACGATATTGCTGCTATTGTTGAAGTTACAACAGTAATAGATACTGTCCAGCCTAACTGTTTAAACAATACACCTGTCATTCCGCCAACCAAAGTCAATGGCATAAATACTGCGACAACCGTTGCTGTTGTAACGATAACGGCCAGCCAAACTTCATTGGTAGCATAAATTGCCGCTTCCCTCGGACTACTCCCCCTGTCAATGTGTTTAGAAATATTCTCAAGTACAACTATCGCATCGTCAACCACCATACCAATTGCTATCGAAAGTGATGACAATGATATGATATTGATTGAATTACCTGTTATATACAAATAAATAAACGCTACTACAAGTGAAATAGGAATCGTTAGGATAATGATGAAGGTCGCTCTGAAATGACCCAGAAAGAAGAATACAACTAAAGTAACAAAAATAAATGCATAAAAAAGTGTTTCCGTAAGGTTACTAATCGATCCTTCAATGAATTCAGATGAATCCATGATAACATTAATCTTAACATCCTTGGGCAAAGTCTTTTCTATTTTCTTTAATTCTTTTCTAACATCCTTTGCAATCTTTACAGTGTTTCCACCCGATTTTTTCATCACAAACATCCTGGCACCTTTCTTCCCGTTGATACTTTCTTCAAGATTTGTATCTTTCGGACCGTCCTTAACTGTTGCTACATCTTTAAGGAAGATTACATTACCATTATAATTTGCAACTACTATATTTTCAATTTGCTTGCTGTCTTTGAATTCTCCTTCAACCTTTAAAGGATATTCTATTTTACCCATTTCAATACTCCCGGAAGGCATGTTGATGTTTTCCATCATCAAGGCATTTCCAATCTGCTCAACTGTCAGATTATAAGCCTCAAGCCTTATCGGGTCTACTTCTACCAGTATTTCACGCGTTGGTGCTCCGCGAAAACCAATCGAACCAATACCATCAATCTTGTTTAATGGATTGGCGATCTTCTCTTCTATTATCTTATCTAGACCTTCCAGACTTTCATCTGCAGTCACCGAATAGAAAAGAATAGGCATCATGCTTGAGTTAAACTTATAAATTACAGGCTTCTCAGCATTCTCAGGCAAATAGTTTTCAATAAATGAAAGATAGTCTCTTATATCATTGGCAGCTTCATCAAGATCAGTTCCCCATTCAAATTCAACAAACACCACAGATATGTTATC
>JAGODU010000254.1 GCA_017998095.1 Prolixibacteraceae bacterium
GAGTTATAGATTTCAATAAAAGAAGCAGTTGATTTTTCTATATTCTCAAAATTTTCTTCTATCAATTTATTGTAATGATGACTTTTTTCTGTGAGAAAGTCAACTCTGCTTTTTACTGACAAACCTTTTAAGATAAAGTAAAGGCATGAGAATACAATGATATTTAATATCACATAATTAATAATGTGAATGAAATTTATTCTGAATGAAAAGCTCTTTCTACGCATGTTTTTATAAAGTCTTGCAGACTGCTGTTATAAAGAGCAACAATTTACAAAAAAGAGGATTTAAATAAAAGACTTATCTGAAAAGGTATTCATCCAGGAACGAGTTCCCTTATGTTTAGTTGAATATGTTGCTATTTTTGAGGCTTTTACGAGTGAATCCCGAAAGTCATTTCCATTTTTCAGATACCAGATAAATGCACCATGAAATATATCCCCTGCTCCAAGCGAGTCTTTTGTATTAACTTGTTCTATTTCAATTGTATCTGAATAATCATTTTCATAAAATATAATGCTGTTCTCCCCTCTTGTAATAGCTGAATTTTTAATTCCTGAACCTTTTAAGAATTTCAATACATCTTCTGATTTGTCATATCCGGGAGGATAGAAATTTTCAGAACAAATTGCAAAATCAACATTTTTTAATATTTCCTCAGCCCCGGGTTTCCAGCTTCCTCCGTCGTATACTACAGAAATTCCTTTTTCCTTAGCTTTTTTACAAATTGGAATTGAAATTTCAGGATAAAATCCATCAGAAAAAACTATTTCATATTCATCTAAATTTACTGAACCAATATCTTCATCATTAATTATGATTTTTTCAGGTAAATGAGATACTATGGACCTGTCATTACTGTTCAGGGTTGTTAAAACTGAAGATATTACTGGACTAAAATTATTCCTGCTTCTGAAGTCAATAAGCTTGACACCATTTCTTTTTATATCATCAACAATAAAATCAGTGAACGGGTTACAACCAACACAACTTATAAAGTCAGCTTCACCTCCTAAAAATGAAAATGTAACTGCTGCATTAGCAGCCGGACCTCCTACATAAACATGAGGAGGTTCGGTCTTTATCTTTTGATTTGGTGATGGGAATACTGTTACGAAGTGTTGA
Source organism: Prolixibacteraceae bacterium (assembly GCA_017998095.1). Next base: position 1,126 of record JAGODU010000254.1, read on the forward strand.
ATATCAACAGTAGTCAACCCAATAAACAATACTTTTTTATTCACTTTTTATGTGTTCATTGCTCCACAAACATTTATAACCTGCCCACTTACATATGATGATAAATCTGAAGCAAGGAAAAGACATACTTTTGCTACTTCATCCGGACTACCCCCTCTTTTTAAAGGAATTGTTGCCTCCCATGCCTTACGCACTTCTTCAGGTAGCTGTCCTGTCATTTCTGTAATGATAAATCCCGGTGCTAAAGCATTAACCCTGATATTTCTTAACCCGAATTCCTTTGCGGCTGATTTGGTAAAACCTATAATTCCGGCCTTTGATGATGAGTAGTTTATTTGATTTGCATTACCTGATACCCCAACTACAGAACTCATATTAATAATACTGCCCTGACCCTGTTTCCACATTATCGGCTGAACGGCCTTTGTAAAATTAAAAATAGACTTCAGATTAACGGCAATCACTGCATCCCACTGATCTTCTGTCATCCTTTTCAGTGCACCGTCCTTAGTTATTCCGGCATTATTAACTAGAATATCTATTTGTCCGAAATCCTTATGAATTTCTGCTACAACATTCTGTGTATCATCAAATTTTGCTGCATTTGAGGGATATCCTTTTGCTTTTACACCCAATTTTGAAATTTCGGCTTCTGTTGCCTTCATGTTTTCATCCTCAAAAAGATCTGTAAAAGCAATGTTGCAACCTTCCATGGCAAATCTTAAAGCAATTGCTTTTCCAATACCTCTTGATGCGCCGGTAATTACAGCTGTTTTTCCTTCAAGTAATTTCATGATTTTATTTTTTTTAAAATTTAAGTTTCCAAAAGTAGCATTATTGAAGAATTTGTTAATATTTATGTTGAATAATGAGTTTTTTAAGCCAAACTTATTAATTATACCCTATTTGAAATGCATTGATTTTTATTGATTTATAAAATTAAGTTTATTTTATCATTTTAAATAAATATATCATTCTAAATTTTTAAAATTCATTATTTCAGCTTTTTATGCAAAAATATCTTTCCATCTCGCATTAAAAATTTTAAAAATATTTAATCAATGGAATTTCTGCGCTAATTGTTCTACTAATCGATTTAAAGTACTGATTGGTATAAATCCATTAGCTTTGTAGTGGTGTTTTTAATGTGAAACTTCTGAACATATTGATATCCTTCTTTCTGTAACTTTTTATATAACTCTTCATCACTGAGAATATTAATTATAGAATCAGAAATTTCTTCAATTGAAGCAGGATTTACATAAATACCTCCTTTACCGGCTGCTTCCCTGAAAACTCCTAAATTACTGGTTAAAACAGGTACACCACTAAATAATGATTCTATTATCGGTATCCCAAATCCTTCATATAAAGATGGCCAAATAAGTAATTTTGCCATTTGATTTAAAGATGGCATATCTTCATTGTCAACGTAATCAATGAACTTTACTTTCTCTGACAATCCTTTTATTTTAACCCTCTTTATAAGTTCTTCTTTATATTCTTTCCCCTTGCCTACAATTATAAGTGGTATCTTAAATTCTTCAGGGAGTATTGATATTGAATCTATTATATTAATAACATTCTTGTGCTCAACTAAAGCACCAACAAATAATAAATATTCATCTGGAAGGTCTAATTTATTTCTTACTTCTTTATTCTTTTCTTCTGAAGCTCTTTCATAAAACATTGGTGAACAGGATTGATATATTACTTCAATCTTTTCACTTCCTATCCCTAATAAATTGATCAGATCTGATTTTGTTTGTTCACTGATAGCTATTATTTTATCACTTTTATGGCAGCTTCTTTTTATTTTCGAAAGATATATTTCTCTGTCAAATATGCTGAAGTTATCCTTATAATAAAGAAAGATTAAATCATGTATTGTAACAACAAATTTGCTTTTCACTGTACTTGTAAAATATGGTATTTCATGACTTAGCCCATGATACAGATCAAGCTTTTCATGCCTTATATCTTTTATCATACCCGCACTTCTCCATAAGGCTTTCCCAATTCCGGAACCATTTTTTGGTGATATTACCTTTGCTTTTCCTTCCAGATTCTGAAGCCAATGTATACATGAAGGTTCTTTTGGCTTGTTTCCTAATAAATAATACTCATTATCAGGATATAAGGTAGTTAAACCTTCAATAAGGTTACGAGAATAACTACCCAATCCCCTTAAATTATTAAATGCCCTCTTTGCATCAAATCCAATTCTGATCATCAATCTTTTATTGTTTTTGTATTTTTTTGCAAGAAAAATATTAAACAATCAATTATAATACAATTTTTTGAAAATTTTATGATTTAAATTTGTTACCTGAAGATTAACCTTAATTTGCAAGACATGTTATCAGATCAGCAATCAATTTGTGCTGTTAGCACTCCTCACGGTTCAGGTGCAATAGCTGTGTTAAGAATATCGGGCGATGATTCAATTGTTATTGCAGATAAAATTTTCAGATCTGTCACACCTGATAAAAAATTGATTGATCAAAAGGGCAACACTGCTCATTATGGTTCTGTTATTTTTGATGACGAAATTATAGATGATGTTATTGTTACTTTGTTTCATAAGCCAAATTCTTTTTCAGGAGAGAATACTGTAGAAATTTCATGTCATGGCTCAACTTTCATCCAGCAAAAGATTCTACAACTTATTATTAAAAATGGTGCTAGAATGGCTCTTCCCGGGGAGTTTACACAAAGAGCATTTCTTAATGGGAAAATGGATCTGTCACAAGCTGAAGCTGTTGCCGATTTGATTTCTGCTTCTACTTCTGCTGCTCATTCTCTAGCCATGAAGCAAATGAAAGGTGGTGTTTCAAAAGAAATATATCAGCTTCGCGATGAACTGCTTAATTTTATTTCACTTGTAGAGCTGGAACTCGACTTTAGTGAAGAAGATGTTGAATTTGCAAATCGTGAATCATTGCTTGAGTTGACAATGAAAATTCACCGCTTAATCAATAAGTTAGCTGATTCTTTTCAATATGGCAATGCAATTAAAAATGGAATTCCCGTTGCAATTATAGGCGATACGAATGTAGGTAAATCTACATTGCTGAATATTCTTCTCAATGAAGAAAAAGCTATTGTCTCTGACATTGCAGGAACTACAAGAGATGTTATTGAGGATGTAATGACTATTGATGGTATCCAATTTCGCTTTATTGATACTGCCGGGATAAGAGCAACAACTGATACTATTGAAAACCTTGGTATCGAACGTTCTTTTGAAAAAATCCGTCAGGCAAGTATTGTCCTTGTTATGATTGATTCCCGCTCCGGGTATGAACAGATAAGAGATTTCATTGAAAAAGTACGCGAAAACCTTGAAGGCAAGTATGCTGCTTTAGTCATTAATAAAATTGATAAGGTCGACGATGACCAGCTTAATCATGTTGAAATTATTTCTGATGAATATTCTATTCCATATATACCAATTTCAGCTAAAAAAGACATAAACTTAGATCAGTTGACCAATTACCTTACCAAAACGGTTAAGGCCTCAAATACGGCTGAAAATGATGTTATAATAACCAACTTAAGACATTATGAAGCCCTTATTAATGCAGGCGAATCAATTAACCGTGTTATCGATGGAATTGAAATGAAAATTTCAGGCGATTTTCTTGCACAGGATATCCGCGAATGTCTTTATTATTTGGGTACTATTACAGGAAACATCAGCAACGACGAGGTTTTAGGGAATATATTTAAAAATTTTTGTATCGGAAAGTAACAATTAACATCAACGAATTACGCTTAATTTCGCAGCCGAGAAAATTACTACTGAGAAGAATATTTTTCAAACTCTCTTTGTAGCAGTTTCCTTTTTACCTCACTACCA
>JAGODU010000255.1 GCA_017998095.1 Prolixibacteraceae bacterium
CCCAGAGGTTAAGCGAAAAAGGATTTTCCTTTTCTCCTGATTCTTATCTCCAACAAGAACTTGAAGCTTCGTTTATGTATGAAGATACTCCCGATCAGGAAAAAGCTACCAAGGCAGTAAAGGATGATATGGAAAGGCTAATGCCTATGGACAGGCTGGTTTGCGGAGATGTTGGTTTCGGGAAAACGGAAGTTGCTATCAGGGCTGCATTCAAAGCTGCCACTGACAATAAACAAGTCGCAGTGCTCGTTCCCACTACTATTCTTGCTCTTCAGCATTATAAAACCTTCTCCGACAGACTTAAAGATTTTCCGGTTAAGATTTCATACCTCAGCAGATTAAGAAAACCTGAAGAAATAAAAGAAACATTGAAAGAGCTTGGCGAAGGAAAGATTGATATTGTAATCGGCACACATAAGATTGTTGGTAAAGAAGTTAAGTTTAAAGATCTTGGGTTGTTAATCATTGATGAGGAACAGAAATTCGGCGTTTCTGTAAAGGAAAAGCTTCGTCAGCTTAAGATAAATGTTGATACTCTGACCCTTACAGCAACTCCAATACCACGTACCTTGCAGTTTTCTCTTATGGGAGCGCGAGACCTTTCAATTATCCAAACTCCGCCTCCTAACCGCTACCCTATTGTTACTGAGGTTCATGGTTTCAACGAAGCTATCATCAGGGAAGCTATTAATTATGAGCTTGACCGAAACGGACAGGTTTTCTTCATACACAACAGGGTTCATAACATACATGAAGTAGAAGAATTTGTCAGAAAAGCTTGTCCGGAGGCCAGGATTATTGTTGGCCACGGTCAAATGGAAGGTTCAAAACTTGAAAAGACAATGCTCGACTTCATCAATGGCGAATATGATGTACTCATAGCTACTACTATCATTGAATCAGGACTTGATATTCCAAATGCCAACACTATTATTATCAACCATGCGCAAAGTTTTGGACTTAGCGATCTTCATCAGCTGAGAGGACGTGTAGGCCGTTCAAATAAAAAGGCTTTTTGTTATTTGTTGTCTCCTCCTTTGGAATCGCTTACTCCTGAAGCACGAAGGAGACTAAAAGCTATTGAAGAATTTTCAGAGCTTGGAAGCGGCTTTAACATTGCCATGCGTGACCTTGATATTCGCGGAGCAGGAAACCTCCTTGGAGCTGAGCAAAGCGGTTTCATTGAAGATATCGGATATGAAACCTATCACCGGATTCTTGAGGAAGCAATCCAGGAACTGAAACACAGCGAGTTTGGTGATTTGTTTAAAGATGAAAGACCATCAGACATATCGGGGGCTTTCTTCAATGTGAAATATCTCAATGACTGCCAGATAGATACCGATCTCGAACTACGCTTCCCGGAAAGTTATATAAACAGTGTTTCTGAAAGAATGTCGCTTTATCGCGAGCTTGATAATATTGAAAAAGAAGAAGAATTAACCCGATTTGAAAGCAGATTAACTGACAGATTTGGCAAAATCCCTGAGCCTGCTCTTCAGCTTTTTGAGATTGTAAGATTAAGGTGGCTGGCTATCAATCTTGGAATTGAAAGGATAATTCTGAAAAACAACAAGATGATTTGCCATTTCATTACTGATCAGAAATCACCTTTCTATCAGTCGCAGACATTCACTTCAATAATAGGATGGATTCAAAAGAACCACGATAAATGCAGGATTAAGGAAGAGCATGATAAGCTTTCACTCACCTTTGAAAAAGTAAAATCAATTACCCAGGCAAAAGGAATAATCAGCTCTATAATAAACTGATTATGGATCTTTATCAATATCAAGTAAATATTTACCACAACATTTAAATTTATATAAGGGAAAATATTTCTTTAAATGTCATAAATTGAAGACCTAAACTTAAATTTATGAAAACTAAAAGATTGATTCCTTTTACAATAGTATTTTACCTCACCGGTTTTTTTTCACTCATATGGTTTCTAATCAGAGTTATACCCAAACCTTCACGGGCTTTATATCCTTGTCAGAGAGTAGCTTTTCCTGTTGCTTCTTCATTTGTTATTTGGATATCAGGCACTTTATTATCAATCGGTATTTTTAAAAAAGTAAAAAGCAATCCAAATATTACAAGAATTAAAGCTTTCATTTTTGTTGTATCAGCATCTTTAATATTTATAGTTTCAAATATCCTTACCCCGGCATTAAACTCATTTGCTGAAAATATTAAAGGAACTGATGTACTGGTAGTTATGAAAGCAGAGAATTCCACGGTTATTGACGCTTTCAAATCAAAGGTAGCCATTGTAAAGTCTTCAAAATCAAATGCTTCAGAGATAACACAAAGCGATATTTCAGTAATGGTCAAAGAAGCAATCGATAAATCGGGAGGCCTTGAAAATATTATTAAAGATGGCAATACTGTAGTATTAAAACCAAACTTAATAAGCGATTACTGCTATGCCGACAATAAGAAAGTGGCTCCCGGAGCAAATGGAATGGTAACCGATTATCGTGTCATCCAGGCAGTTGTCGACATTGTCAACCAAATAAATCCTACAGGGAAAATATATCTTATGGAAGGATCCGGAGTAGGTAGTACTACCAGCAACATGAAAACCGTTGGGTGGGATAAAATTACCGGACTTGATGCTATATATGCTTTAGAGGATTGTTCCGGTGGATGGAACGAATATACATCTCCCCTCTTAAAAGGAGTGGACCTTCCGGATTCTCTTTCTTTATATCCGGATTCAAGTAAACCCAATAAAACCCGCACAATTTACCTTAACAAAATTTACTATGAAGCTGATGTATTGATAAGCATTCCGGTACTTAAAAATCATCTTTATACAGGAATAACCGGAGCTGTAAAGAATGTTGGAATAGGTGCTTCTCCTGGTAAAATTTACGGAGTAGGGGTTGCTTATACCGATCCGTATCAAAGGGAAAGAATTCAGCATCCCAACAGGACTAATCTTAACAAGTGGATTCATGATTTCTATGCGTGCAGACCAGTAGATTTTGTTGTTATGGATGGTATTCAGGGATTTGACAACGGACCGGTTGGTTATGGCTACGGTAAACTTTCAGAAGCTCAAAGAAATATGAGGATCATTCTTGCCGGAAGTGACCCAATATCTGTTGATGCAATTGAAGGGCTTATCATGGGACATGACCCTTTGAAAGTGCCTCATCTCGTGTATCTTCACAATGATGGCTTTGGGTGTGTAAATCCTGCCTGCATTGAAGTTGTAGGAGAACAGGTTGAAAATCTAAGGTATAATTTCAGAACTTCAGACACCGGGGCTACAACTAAGTTTTTTGATTTCAAAACCAAAAACTATTGGGCTGATACCATAAAATTTTCAAATGACGGTCTTATGGTTTCAATACATGACACTACCCGACTGGCCAGAATAGAAGTTGCTATAGATGGAAAGAAATATTACAAGCTTATAATTGGCGATTTCAGTCATATAACAATACCCCTGTCAAACATTACTCTTTCGGATAGCATAGTTGAGATAACATTCATTGACAGATACTTAAATACTATGAAGGGTACTTATTCCGGAAATTGTACCGGAAAATCAGAAATTGACTTCAACAAAAACAAGATTAAAGTTTATCCAAATCCGGCATCTGAATATATAAGTATTAATTGCAGCAATGAAACCCTGCAAAATAAAACTCTGACTATATATTCATCGGACGGTAAAAAGGTATATTCTGAAAAAATAAAAAGATATTCTGAACCGGTAATAAATATTTCAAATTATAATCCGGGAATTTACAAAATCCTTGTAAACGAAAACGGAATAATCACAGAAGCCACGTTTATTAAAAAGAGGTAAAGAAAATTTCTACGCCTCATCTTTAATAATAGAAGTACCCGTAGCAGCTGATTTAGTAAGGTTTTCAGCTTTAGTAATCAAGACTCTGGCAGCACCGTTTCCCAATGCTTTGAAAGCATTATCCAGCTTTGGTATCATGCCTTCAGAAATAATGCCTTTACTTTTATAATCCATATAAGCTTTGCGGTTGAGATCTCTTATCACAGAGTTATCATCTTCAGGGTTTAAAAGAACACCGTTCTTTTCAAAACAATAAACCAAAGTAACGTTATAGTGGTTACTAAAAGCAATAGCAAGTTCAGAAGCAATAGTATCAGCATTTGTATTAAGCAGAAGTCCTTTACCATCATGAGTAAGAGGAGCAATAACCGGAACAATGTTTTGTTCGAGAAGCCAGCATATCTCTCTGGTATTTACCTCAGTAATGTCACCAACAAAACCATAGTCAATATCTTTAACCGGACGTTTGAAGGATCTGATAATATCCATATCAGCACCTGTGAAACCAACAGCATTACAACCAAGAGCCTGAAGTCCGGCAACAATGTTCTTGTTGACCAGCCCGGCATAAACCATCGTAACAATGTCAAGAGTTTGTTTATCAGTGACTCTCCGCCCTTCTACCATTTTAGTCTCGATACCCATTTGGGCAGCAAGATTAGTAGCTGAACGTCCTCCTCCGTGAACAAGAATCTTATATCCTGAAATATAACGGAAATCAGTAAGCAGTTTCTTTAAAGATCCTTCCTCTTCAACAACCTTTCCCCCAACCTTTACGATAGTAAGTTTTTCCATGCTGTGTTTTTCTTTCTGCAAAAATATGAATTTGTATGGTTTATTCTGAAATAAATTTTTAACAAAAGAAGGTATTCGTGAAAAAAAATATTCAGCACAACAAATGAACATTGATTTACAAAATTAAAAACCTTTCAACTGGACCACATTCGTACCTCAAAGGATGCGAACAGGCATTAACAAAGATTTCCTGTGCATAGTGGCTGCCATTGGAAATGATATTTATTTTTTCAACTTTCCAGAAATAACAAGGGAATCGGGAGGAGGAACATTTCATTTTCCACCGGCAGCTAATAAAAAAACCGGGTTATGGGCATATTTTGAAAGTCCTTACGGAAAAGGGTTTTCGGAAAGCAGTACGG
>JAGODU010000256.1 GCA_017998095.1 Prolixibacteraceae bacterium
TACACCACCGGAGATAAGAAAAAAAGGAGGAGCATTATTTGCTGAATATCGTTACGGTGCTGTTTTTGTGTATCACAACGGGGCTCAGTCGTATTATGCTGCCAGAGGATTCCGGGGGATAATAAAAATATAAGCATTACCAGTAAATTTTAAATTAGTTTCTTTTGCTGTAGTTTGGGGAAAAACTATTAGATTTACGCCGGTTAAATAAGACATAAATAATCGGGGTGTAGCGCAGTTGGTAGCGTACGTCGTTCGGGACGACGGGGTCGCCTGTTCGAGTCAGGTCACCCCGACTATTGAATAGTAAAAGTAAAACACGAACCTTCCCCTTCCCTGCTTTCAGCTTTAATTGAACCACCCAGCATCTCTACAAGCTCTTTTACTATCGACAATCCAAGTCCGGAGCCCCTGATATTTCCCTTATCAATATTACTGCATCTATAGAATCTGTTAAAAATAAGGTGTAATTCATCGGAAGGAATTCCTACTCCTGTATCTTTCACATAAAACTCAACGGCATGGTCCTTTTTATAGGCACCAATAACAATACTTCCTTCATAAGTGTATTTAAAAGCATTTGAAATAAGATTTGTTAAAATCTGTCTCAGCTTATCGTAATCTGTGTGAATTTTCATTTCAGAATCTATACCTTCAGCAACCGATAAACTAACACTGCTCTGATAATCAGGAATATCAAATGATATTTTCACATCATAAAGCATCTCTAATACACTGAAAGTAGTATACCTTTTTCCCAATTGCTTGGTTTGAAGCTTAGAATACAATACAATATCATCAATGATATGATTCAGCTGCTCAGAATTGTTGTAAATAATTCTTGAGTATTTATCAATATTTTCCTTAGAGTCCTCCTCGGGTAAAAGGCTTGCAAAACCCATAATTGAATTCATCGGAGTCCTTATTTCATGACTTAAATTTGCAAGAAAAGCTGATTTTAATCTATCCGACTCTTCTGCCTTATCTTTAGCTTTTTCCAGTTCTTTTGTTCGTTCCCTGACTAAATCCTCAAGTCTGTTCTGATGTTCAAACAGTTCAATATTCTTTTCTTCAATTTCAATTTTCTGTATATTAAGCTGCTTGTTCAGATTAACTAAATCATAAGTGCGTTCATCTATCTTTTGTTGCAACACAATATTTCTTCTACTCAAGATCCTGACTCGCATGAAGAAAATCAATAAAGCAATACAAATAGTCAGAATTAATAAAGCAATTTTAAAAAATATTGTCTTCCACCAGGGCGGAATAATTTTGATAATCAATGTAGCCGGTTCTTCAGACCATAATTTATCATTATTAGATCCGTAAACCATAAAAGTATAAGTACCGGGTTCAATATTAGTATATGCAACTGTACTTTTACTACTTAATGTAAACCATTCATCATCGTAACCTTCAAGCTTATATTTAAAATCATTAGCTTCAGGATGAAGGTAATTTATAGAAGCAAAATTGATTAAAAAATCGGCATAACCATATTTAAGCTCAATTGATTTATTTCTGAAGATATTATTTATCACTTTGTTATACAATACTTCACCATTCTCTTTTGTTTTGTGTAAAACCATTCGGGTGAGAACAGTCAATGGTTTTATATCATTGAAAAAGATACTGTCAGGATGAAAACGGACATAACCGTTTGATGTTCCAAAGTACATATACCCCATTGAATTTTTAAATGACGATCGCTTTTTAAATTCTTCAGATGGCAATCCGTCATTTTTTGTAAAATTCTTAAATACAGGTTTATCCGGCACTTCTACTGCATCAACAAACATTGTTAACCCTTTGCTTGTCCCAATCCACAGGTTTCCATTATTATCTTCCAAGATGCTTTGAATGCTATTATTCTTCAGTCCTTCTTTTGTGTTGTATTGTTTTGCAATTTTATCTCCGGGGTTATACTTCAGAAGCCCTTGATTTGTCCCATACCACATATTTTTTCGACTATCCTCGAAAATTACTATCGTGCTTCCCTCAAAAAATTCATTTTCATTATTTACAGGTATTTTTAAAGGAGTGAAACATTCTCTGTCTTTTGATAAGCGATCAATTTTAGTATACAATGAAACGTATAGATTGTCCTCAGAATCGAACAAGAAATGGCTGATATAATTGTCTCTTATAGAACAAACATTTTCATTATCATTAATATAAGAAGTAAATGTTTCAGTTTCGTAGTTGAAAACATTCAAGCCTCCTCCATTAGTTGAAACCCAAAGGTTATGGCTTTTATCTTCGGCAATCGAAAAAACATAGGCGCTATTTATTGAACCCGGCTCTTCAGAGGGCAAAAACCTCGTAAAGTTATCTGACTTATAATTATATCTGTGCAAACCTCCTGCCCAGCTGCCAATCCATAAATTTTCCCGTGAATCTTTATAAATGTCAAATAAAGAATTAATTGCCAGGCTATTTACATCTTCACTATTATGAGAATAATGTTTATACTTTCCGGTTTGTTTGTCCAATCTAACAAGACCACCTTCAGTTGCTATCCAAAAGAATTTTTCTTCTTCAAAAAAGTCATTAACAATATTATTATCATTTGAATTTAAAGATTTATCAATTATTTCAACCGCTTCAAATCTTTTTTCTCTTTTGCTGTAGTAATTTACTCCTTTGCCAAATGTACCAATCCATATATCCTTGTTTTTATCTTCAAAAAGGCAAACAATTGAGTTCTCAGAAATCGAATGTTGATTCAATGGGTCATTTTTAAACCTTTTAATATTAACATGACTGTCAGGAATCTCACTAATATCAATCATGGATAGCCCAATTCCTGATCCGTTGCCAAGCCATAGTTTATCATCTGAATCGGGAAGCAAATCAATTATATTTCCATCACAAATATGCTTAAATGATATACTACCATCATGCTTTTCAACTAGGTCTACCCCATCAAGAGAATTTCCTACCCAGATACGACCTTTATGATCTTCTTTTATAGCCATGACATCTTTCCCGGAAAGTGAATATGGTCTGCCATCCGGCTTGAAATTTAAAAATGAATCATCTGAAAAATTGTATAAACTCAGGCCTTGCTTAGTTCCAAACCATAAATTATTCTTTGAATCCAAGAGAATTGCGTTGATATAATTATCCCCTATAGACTGAGAATTATCACGGGAATGCTCATAAAAATGAACATCTTTATTCTTTTCATTCACTCTCATAAGCCCTCTACTGGTGCCTAACCACAGTAAACCTTCAGAATCGTATTGACCGCTTAAAATAGAAAAAGGTCCACTAATAATAGTAGATTTAGCAAACTCATCAGAAATATAGCTATAGATATAAAGTCCTAAATCGGTGCAAACCAATAACGTGTCATTGTTCTTACTGAATATTTTATTAACAGTATTATTGCCTTCTTCAAAACCTTTTTCATTAATTGGACGATATGTTTTAATATTAATCCCGTCGAAACGATCGAGCCCATCGGATGTCCAAATCCAAATAAAGCCATAATTATCCTGATAGAAACAACGCACCCATCCATTTGACAAACCGTCGGAAGTAGTAAGACGCTTAAATTTGGCGTTGTTGTAATTTCCAAAGGAAATATTACTTAAAAAAAATACTATAACAAAAAGAAAGCTCCTCATCACTTTGTTCCATCTGTTTCTTCAATAAAGATAAACAAATATTGAAATTTTAATATCAATTACATTTGAGATATGTCATATTTGGATAATTGGTAATGAAATAATTGTATTTTTTAAAATTGCTAATGGTTTATGTAAACCTCATTCGTAGCATATACCAATCAAACACCATAAGAAAGTTCGCTTATGGTATTTGGTAGGTATGTGGTACGAATAAAAAAGGTATGAGTGGTTAATCAGAAAAATAATGAAATCCAATTATTAGTCATTTTAAAAGAAGATTACGGATTGTAAAATTGTATTATGCTTAATAATCACTTCTGCACAGGAAAATAAATAGTGTATTTTTCGTCTGCTATCTCGTAAAGAGGAACAAAATTGATATTAACCTGTTGATTTATGGTACGATAATGACTTTGTTTCCATGGAAATATTTTATACTCATGCTCATATTCCCTTACAAGTATTGTTTCGGGATTATTAACATCGCCTTTCAGGCAAGGGTCGTTATCTGAAATACCAGCCAATACAACAGGTCCCTCCATAAAAGCATATTTGTTCTTTGAATCTGGTAATTGAACTGCAGTTACTTTAGTTGGAAACTCTATAAAAATGTTATCATTATTCCATTCACGGGTAATAGAACAGAAACCATTAACAACATTTACATTTTCTGCTACTCCGTTAATCTTAATCACTGCTTTTTCTGTAAGCCACCATGGCATACGAAGCTGTAATGCAAACCTGACCGGTTTATCGGTATTAACATTGAAATTCATCCTCCATCGATTTTCCATTGAAATACGGTTGTATTCATGGGCTATCATATCTTGCTTAAGACTAACGTTAACATCGTTTTTCTTCCATTTAAGTTCTGAAGGTATATACTGACTTACGACAATTCCTTCATCATTTTCAAAATATATATTTTCAAGATATCTTACCTGAGCCTGCACAAGAGAGCCGTGGCAGCACCAGAAATCCATCGTTGGTGTTCCCCACCCTTTCTCTCCTCCTTTTGTATAGCCCGCAGCCATGGGAAGGAAATATGCTACCATACCTGTATTCGGGTTTTGCTGGGCCAGCAAACCATTGTAAATATTACGCTCAATGTAATCAGCATACTTAACATCGCCTGTCCAGCGATAAAGATAATCAGCAGTTCGTATCATGTTGTAAACAGTGCAGTGTTCCTGATTATTACGTCCTGCAAACTTTTCCAGCTGGTGTGGCGGAATCCAGTATTCTCCCGAATTCTGACCACCTGTACAATATGATTCACGATCAATAACTGCATTCTTCCAAAACGCTTCAGTAATATTACGCCAATACTTATTACC
>JAGODU010000055.1 GCA_017998095.1 Prolixibacteraceae bacterium
ACTTTATGTAAATGAATACTAACAGGGGGTAAATTATATTCGCATTGTAAGAGCCGGTATGCCTTAACTACAATATTGTCACCTGAATCAGGTATTTGTATTCCGGAAGTAGAAAAATTAAATGAATTTGAATAATTGATTTCTAAAATATCACATAAACTTAAAGGGAAAAATATTGTTTCGAGATCATGAAAGTTATCTAACCTTTTTCTTAAAATGTTTAATCCAATATTTATTTTACAATTTGGAAAGAGTATCATAAAAAGAAGTTATGAAATTTTGAAGAAAGAAACGAATTTTCCGGAAAATAAAAAAGCCTCTTAATGAGGCAACATTCCTTATTTCATAATAAAAAAATCAAATAATATTTTAAAGTATCTTATTAATGTGCTTTTTTGCTTGATTCTGATACAAAAGCCAGACCAACTGCTACAAAAAAGATTACTACTGCTATTACTATATAAATCATTGCATTTAGGTTTTAATCAAAATTACGACACTTTTATATAAAAGTCAATTGATTATCAACATTATTGACGAAACATCAAATCTGTTTGACGAATACAAACATTTAGTGGGTTAAAAATTCATATTACTGTGACTAAAAAAGAATAAAAGTGGATTAAATTCATTATTTAATAATTAATCAAAGACAGAGATAGCATAATTATAAAAAGTAAGTGGATTAAAATTTATTATCTTTCGTCGTTTTTCAATAATTAAGAAATGGATACATTAAATATAGCCATCCTCGGATGTGGTACCGTTGGCGGAGGAGTTGCACAGATTATTTCAGAAATCAATTCTGATATTAATATCAGGGCAAAAAAGAAAATAGTCCTTAAGAAAATAGTTGAAATAAATCCTAAAGTTGCTTCATCAAGATTTAATATTCCCCTCGATTTGTTTTGTGGAGGAGGTAAAGATTTATCAAAAGAAGAAGCAAACAAATACATCAGGGAAATTATCAATTCTGTTGATATCCAACTCGTTGTTGAAACAATAGGAGGTACAAGTGATTTTGTTTATAATACTTGTCTGGAAATTGTAAAGTCTGGAAAACACCTGGTAACTGCAAATAAGGCATTATTAGCTGAAAGAGGTAAAAATATATTTGATGCTGCAGAAGAATCGAATGTTAAAATAGGTTTTGAAGCTGCAGTCTGCGGAGCAATTCCTATTGTAAAAACTATAAAAGAAAATTTTACCGGTGATAAAATCATCTCATTGTCAGGTATAATGAATGGCACCAGCAATTACATCCTGACTCAAATGCAAAATGAAAGTCTGAGTTTTGATACTGCCTTAAAACTAGCTCAGGAAAATGGATATGCTGAGGCTGATCCTTTTCTTGACATAAGTGGCGGGGATGCCGGACATAAACTGATTCTTCTCATTAAGCTTGCCTACGGAATAGATGTAGGTATGGATGAGCTTTCAATAACCGGAATACAAAAGATTGCAAAAGAAGACATTGATTTTGCACGAGAAATTGGGGCAACAATAAAACTCATTTGCTTTGCAAAGAAAGAAAACGGAGATATTTATGCAGCAGTGAAACCAATGATGGTTAAAAACTCTAACTTTTTATCAGATGTAAATGGTACAACAAATGCTGTAAAAATTAATAACAAATATTCTGGTCAACACATTCTTGTAGGTAAAGGGGCAGGGTCAACAGAAACAGCAATGTCAATAGTTTCTGATATAATATTCATTGCCCGATATGGTAAGAATATAAACAATACTGCTCCAAAACAGGAAAGAAAATTTGCTGATGCCAATGTCTTTGAATTTCCTTATATCATAACATTCCACACCGGTAATGTTCCCGGGACAACCGGATTTATAACAACAGCAATTGGTAATCAGTCGATAAACATTGAAACAGTAAGTCACAACAGGCATGAAGGAGAAAAAGCAACATTCTCCATTGTAACTATGCCATGTACCTTAAAGCAAATTGAAAAGGCAGTTGAAGAAATTCAAAAGGAAAAACCGGGGATGCTTCAAAGCGAGCCCAAAATTATGCCTATTCTTTATTAATATCTTTTAATTAAACTAACAGGTACAAACCAGGTTTCTGTCTCCAAAAGCATCATCAATTCTGGTTACTGAAGGCCAGAACTTATTTTCTTTTATCCATTCTAAAGGAAATGCAGCTTTTACCCTTGAGTAGTTATGATTCCATTCATCATTAACAACCATCTCCTGAGTATGAGGCGCATTTTTCAATACATTATCAACAGGATCAGCTGCACCTGATTCAACATCTTTTATTTCAAGGAATATTGAATTCATTGTCTCAATAAAACGATCAAGCTCATACTTGGATTCGCTTTCTGTAGGTTCTATCATA
Source organism: Prolixibacteraceae bacterium (assembly GCA_017998095.1). Next base: position 2,360 of record JAGODU010000055.1, read on the forward strand.
AGTGTTCCATGTACAGGAAATGAAAGTGTAGGAGCATGAAACCCATAATCCATGAGTCGTTTGGCAATATCTGATTCAGTAATTCCTGATGATTGTTTTAAGTGTCTGCATTCGAGTATCATTTCATGTGCTACCCTCCCCTTTTCTCCTGTATAAACAATTCCAAAATTGTCTTTCAAAAAATGAGCTATGTAATTAGCATTTAAAATTGCTACTTCAGAAGCTTTTCTTAAGCCATCTCCACCCAGCATTTTTATATAGCCATATGATATAGGAAGAATAGAAGCACTACCCCATGGAGCAGCTGAAACAGCATGAGCACCAACATGACCATTATTCATTACAGTATGAGAAGGGAGAAATTCAATCAGATGGCCGGCAACAGCTATAGGTCCAACTCCGGGGCCTCCCCCACCATGAGGTATTGCAAATGTCTTATGAAGATTCAAATGACAAACATCAGCTCCAATCTTACCCGGACTTGTTATCCCAACCTGAGCATTCATATTTGCACCATCCATGTAAACCTGTCCGCCATAAGAATGAATAATATTGCATATTTCAACAACAGAGGCTTCAAATACACCATGAGTTGATGGATATGTAATCATCAGGGCAGCAAGTTTATCTTTGTACTCTTCAGCTTTTAGTTTCAAGGCTTCTACATCAATATTCCCTCTTTCATCACAAGGAGTTACAATCACTTCCATGCCTGCCATAACTGCACTGGCCGGATTTGTTCCATGTGCTGATGATGGAATAAGACAAATATTCCTGTGACCTTCATTTCTGCTATTATGAAAATCCCTTATGACCATTAACCCTGCATATTCACCTGCTGCACCTGAATTAGGCATAAGGCTGACATCAGCAAAACCGGTAATCTTGGCTAAATCTTTCTTAAGCTCTTCCATCATAATCTGATATCCCATTGCCTGATTTTTAGGAACAAAAGGATGAATACCGTTAAATTCAAGCCAGCTTAATGGTAACATTTCTGTTGCAGCATTTAACTTCATTGTACATGAACCTAATGAAATCATTGAATGAGTTAAAGAAATATCTCTGTGTTCAAGTTTCTTGATATATCTTACCATCTCAGTTTCTGATCGGTATCTGTTAAAAATCTCATGCTGAAGATATTGGGTATTACGGGCATACTTCTTATTTATAACTTTTTCGCCCGGGTATTCAGTAAAAACAGGTATACTTTTATTAGCTGCCTTTGCAAAAACCTCAACAATCCAGTTTATATCTTCAACATTGGTTGTTTCATCTATGCTAAGTCCTACCTCCCCATTATCAAAATATCTGAAATTCATTTTCAATTCAACAGAAAGCCAGCTGATATCTTCAACCTTTACATGCCTTGGAAGGCTGAATCTTATAGTATCAAAGAAATCGCTATTCATTTGTTTATAGCCAAGCTTTTCAATTTCCCCGGATAATAATGAAGTAATGGAGTGAATCCTTGCTGCTATTGAGTAAATTCCTCTTGGTCCGTGATATACAGCATAAAACCCTGCCATAATCGCTAATAAAGCCTGAGATGTACAAATATTTGAAGTGGCTTTTTCTCTTTTAATATGTTGCTCTCTGGTTTGAAGTGCCATTCTCAAAGCTCTTTTTCCATCAGCATCTCTTGAAATTCCAATTATTCTGCCCGGCATACTCCTTTTAAACTCATCTTTTGTAGCAAAGAAAGCAGCATGAGGACCTCCATAACCCATTGGAATACCAAATCTTTGAGAACTGCCAAAACAAATATCTGCTCCCCACTCTCCGGGAGGAGTCAGTAAAGCAAGACTAAGGAGATCAGCAGCAACGGCAACTTTACACTCTTTTTCATGAGCAGCGTTAACGAACGATTTATAATCTTCAATATTTCCTTCTGAATTTGGATATTGAATAATGACACCAAATACTTTGTCATCAAACTCAAATTTCTTGTAATCACCAGTTATTATTTTAATTCCCAGAGGTTCAGATCTGGTAATAAGAACATCAAGTGTTTGCGGCCAAATCTTACTGTCCGCAAAAAGTATATCTGCTTCATTTTTTTTCTGATCTTTTGTCCTTGAAGAGAACATCATAATCATAGCTTCTGCAGCAGCAGTCGCTTCATCAAGAAGCGATGCGTTTGCTATTTCCAGTCCGGTAAAATCACATATCATGGTCTGAAAATTCAAAAGTGCTTCAAGCCTTCCTTGCGAGATCTCTGCCTGATACGGTGTATATGATGTATACCAAACAGGATTTTCAAAAACATTCCTGAGAATAACGGCAGGAGTTATAGTATCGTAATAACCCATTCCAATATAAGTATTGAAAACCTTGTTCATTTGAGCAAGGTCGTGAATCTTGCGATAATACTGGCGCTCTGAGAGTCCGGGACCTAAGTCTAAGGGTTGATCAAGCCTGATACTTTCAGGTACTGTCTGATTAATTAACTCTTCCATTGAGTTTACACCAATGGTTTTAAGCATGCTCTCTATCTCGTGGGATCTTGGACCAATATGTCTCCATCCGAATTTATCGTTCTTAATCACAGCAAATGTATTTATAGAATTCTATTTACAAAGATATGCTATTTGAAATGGAAAAAAATGACTTTACCTCAGAAACGGATTTAAAACTCTTTCGTCAGCAATTGTAGTAGCAGAATCATGACCGGGATATATAATTACATTATCAGGTAAAGAAAGAAGCTTTTCCTTAATGCTTACAATCAAGCTATTATAATCACCTCCCGGCAAATCAGTCCTGCCTATGCTTCCTTTGAAAAGGCTGTCCCCGCTTATAATAATTTTTGATTCAGGAGAATAAAAGCATAATCCTCCGGGTGAATGTCCGGGTATAGATATCACCTTCAGATAGCTGTTGCCGAATAAAACTTCATCCCCATCATTCAAATATTTTTCTGCTGGTTTTACCTCAGAAATCCGGAATCCAAACATAGAAGCCTGCATAACAGAAGATTCAACTAAAAATGAATCTTCTGAATTTATTTCCCAATTAAGATTATAGATTTCTCTGCACCTTTCTACACCAAGAATGTGATCGAAATGACAATGGGTATTTATTAATCTTATAGGTTTAAGATTATTATCTTTAAAAAAATTATCCATTCTTTCAAACTCTCTGTCATTTGAAAAGCCCGGATCTATTATCACACATTCTTTTGTTTCATCCCATAAAATATAGGTGTTTTCCTGTATCGGATTAAAGACAAAAAGTTTTAATTCCATTTATAATTGTTTAAAAATTTACATTGATTCACTTGTGCCTTTAAGCATTGGGACAAAAGAAAAATTCCCATAATGCTTTTCATCAAATTCTCTTTCACTTATCCTTGTAACAACAGTCATTATTTGATGATGTTCACTATTCACCGGAATAACTAATCTGCCATCAATTTTAAGCTGAGTCTTTAAATCATCCGGAATATAAGGAGCTGCTGCAGTAACAACAATACCATCAAAAGGTCCGTATGATGGTAAGCCTTTATAACCATCTCCAAAGAAAAATCTTGGATTATATCCGATAGAAGGTAGAAATTGTTGAACTTTTAAATATAATTCTCTTTGTCTTTCAATGGTAAAAACTCTCGCTCCCAATTCAATAAGAACTGCTGCCTGATATCCTGAACCTGTACCTATTTCAAGTATTTTATCATTAGGAGAGACCTTTAAGAGTTGAGTCTGATATGCAACTGTAAATGGCTGGGATATAGTCTGACCTGCCCCTATCGGAAAGGCTTGATCACGATAAGCAAAATTAAGAAATCCACTTTCCATAAAAAGATGCCGTGGAACTTTTCCTATTGCTTCAAGAATCAACTTGTCTGTAATTCCCTTTTTTTCAATCTCTTCTAGAAGTCTTTTACGCATCCCCTGATGCAAAACTGAATCATTAATCATATTTTAAAATTCAAAACTCAAAAATAATTGATACATTTAAATATTTATGTTTTGAAGGTAATGTTATTTTAAGATTTTGCTGAGATGATACATTGTTTGCTCACAGGAAATGAAAAGGACATTAAATTTTACTCAGAAATTATTTCTAAGGTAAAGTTTTTTCAAGGCATTGATATTTTATATCCTGATGAAAACAATGAAGTCCATATTGATAAATATTCAGCTAATGAATACGATGCATATATTTTTGTAAGCTATATCAAAAATGCATACCAAATATTTTTAGAATTAATAAAAGCAAAAGCCAATATCTATTTTATTGATCAGCCATTATTGTCATTAACTGAACTGACTGACCTTGAACAATATATTGATGAATCAGGAAATATAATTCAGGTAGAGATAATTGAAATTCAGCATCCACTTATGGAAGAATTTATCTCCTCCAAGGGAAGCCAGCTTCTGTTCAGATATAATAAATCTGTTAGCAGCAGAAAACAAATAAGACCTTCTGTTCTTACTGCATTAAGCTTTTTAACGCTTATGTCTCCAATGCCTGTCAAAAAAATAGATATCAATACAATAGAAACAACTAATACAGGCAGGCCTTTTATAAAAATAAGGCTGAAAATGTATGATAGTTCTATCTGCCTTATAATGCTTAAAATTGACAATAAGAATGAACATAGCATACTTATTGAATCAAATATCGGGGTATTTACTTTCAACCTGACAGATAATTATCTTGAAAACGTGCATGGTACCCGATTCAAATCAGACAAAATCAGCGACGCTGAATTAATAGAAAAATCGCTTGAATCTTTTGCAATGAATGTAATTATGAATAAAAAGCCATCATTTTCATTTCACCATTATATCCAGTCTGTTACTGTTTTATCAAAGATTGAAAATATTTTAAATGAACATACCTTTTAATCTTCTCAAAAAAATTAGTTTTGCGCACAATATTTAAAAATCACATCCGTTAAACGATAAGCGATAGGGATATTATTTGAGACCAACGAAAATTCTTGTAATGAACAGGCGCAGACAAGTTGTAATTTATATGATTTTTGATGTTTTGGCTGCTGCCATTGCATGGTCTCTGTTTTTTTGTTACAGAAAGCTTTATATTGAAAAAGGTGTATTCGATTATTTTGATAAGATCCGATTTGATTCTAACTTCTGGATTGCCCTTGTTGCTATTCCTGCTTTCTGGATTGCATTTTATTTTATTACAGGATTTTATAAAGATATTTTTAGAAGATCAAGGCTTATTGATCTTTGGCAAACTGCTTTAACAAGTCTTATCGGAGTGACAATTATATTCTTCACTTTAATGCTTGATGATGCCATATTAAGCTATAAAACTTATTACCGTTCGTTCTTTACTCTTCTGTCTTTACATTTCTTTATAACCCTGATCCCTCGTATGATATTGACAACAAGAACAATACATCGGGTGCATAAAAGACAAATCGGATTCAATACTGTTATTATCGGAAGTAATGAACAAGCAGTTAAGTTGTACAATGAAATGCTGGCGAGTAAAGATCCTACAGGAAATATATTCGTAGGCTTTGTCAATGTTGATGAAAGAAACAAAATCCTCCTTGAAGAGTATATTCCTAACTTGGGCTCTATTTCTGATCTTCCTAAGATAATCGATGATAATAATATTGAAGAAATAATAATTGCAATTGAAACTTCGGAGCACAATAAAATTCAGGAAATACTAGGAACTCTTGACTACAGAAGTGTAACTGTAAAAGCAATTCCTGATATGTTTGATATCCTTGCCGGTACTGTTAAAATGAGTACTATCTACTCAAGTCCTCTTGTTAAAATTTCCAACGGAATTATGCCGGCCTGGCAGGAAAACATGAAAAGACTTATTGATGTTGTAGGTTCTACATTTGCCCTTATTATCTTCTTACCATTCTTTCCTTTTGTTTACTTTGGAATAAGATCTTCTTCAAAAGGCCCAATAATATACTCTCAAAAAAGAGTAGGACGATTTGGAAAAGAATTTACAATATTCAAATTCAGAAGCATGGTTAACAATGCTGAAAAAGGCGGACCTGCACTTTCTTCTCACGATGACCCAAGAATTACAAAGTTCGGGCAGTTTATGCGCCGCACTCATATTGATGAGATTCCTCAATTTTATAATGTTATTAAAGGCGATATGTCCCTTGTTGGACCCCGCCCTGAAAGATTATATTACGTTAACGAAATAAGGAAGATTGCACCTCATTATATCCAACTTCAAAGAATAAGACCCGGTATTACTTCATGGGGGCAAGTAAAATACGGATATGCTTCAGATATTGACCAAATGGTAGAAAGAATACCTTATGATATCATCTATCTAAAAAATATATCTCTTTACCTTGATTTTAAAATTCTCATTTATACAATCATAAATTGCTTCCAGGGGAAGGGTAAATAAACCTTCATCTTAATTAATTGCTATAAAAATTCTCTTCATGATTTTTCTCTTTCAAGCTGCAATACTATTTGCTCAATAAGATAATGCTTGTAAACAGGATCATATCTTTCTTTTAAATCATTACCGAAAACTTTAGCTACCCCCTGCCAGAAATGAGCAGCAAAATCGCCTTTCAACTCATCAATAAGTTCATAAGATGTTTCTCCTATTTCACGATCGATAAGCAACATAAGGTATCGTCCTTCTGAAATAGTTAATTTCTTAAACTCTTTTTCATGTTTTTTGAATAACTCTTTCTCTACTTTCTTTATGTATTGTCTCTTCTTGTCCTTACTCTTTAATCCCTTATATTTTTGGTTATACTTATCCATTTCAAAAGCAGCTTCTTTGGCAAAAGGATAAACCTTTTTTATCTTTTTTACAAGCTTGCCATATTGTTTTGGGTTCATCTTAAAACCTTTCCTTGGATATACATCAATCTCTTCCAATTCCCGATAGACTGTTGAATCAGAATCGGCAACTAAAGGAATAACAGGATTACCATTACTGCTGAAACAAATTGCTGATAAAACAAAAGCAACTAATATCATTTCCCTTTTAACTTTCATCTTCTAAATTTATTTATCAGGTAATAAACAAATCCTATGCCGTTAAACGTGATAACTGTCATTTTTAATATCTGGTTACATCAGAAAGATTTACTTAAATTTACAAAATCTAATTCAGTAAAAATATGTACAAAGTTAATGTCTGCTCTGAAATAGGTGTCCTTGAAGCTGTAATTTTACATTCACCCGGTCAGGAAGTTGAAAAGATGACCCCCGGGAATGTTGAAAGAGCTTTATATAGCGATATTTTAAATTTATCTGTTGCTAAAGAAGAGTATAAACAATTCAAGGGAATTCTTGAAAAACACTGCCATGCCTTCGAAGTCAAAAACCTCTTGTCAGATATTTTAAAAGAAAAGAAAGTTAAAGAGAAACTCCTTTCTGAAATTTGCATTAATGAAGGTGTCCCTGAATTATACGAATTTCTGTATTCTCTTGGAGAAGATGAAATTTCTCGCCAGCTGATTGAAGGTGTAGATTTAAAAAGAGATACTCTTACAAAATACCTGAGCGATGAAAGATATAGCATAAGACCTTTGCATAATTTCCTGTATACAAGAGATGCTTCAATATCTTTATTTGATAAAGTTTTAATAGGAAAAATGGCTAGCCCCGTCAGAGACAGGGAATCAATTATTATGAATGCCATCTTTAAAAATCATAGTTATTTCTTGTCGGAGACTATCAATCCATACGAATCTGCTAATGCTAAAGATTTGTCAGGAATAAAAATTGAAGGAGGGGATATCCTGGTTGTTAGTGATAACGTATTAGTTATAGGTACCGGATTAAGAACTTCTACTCAGGGAATAGACTTCATTTCAGGTATCATTAAAAAAGAAAAGAAAGCTCCATTTCACATTATCGTACAGGAATTGCCCGAACAACCCGAATCATTTATTCACCTCGACATGGTTTTTACAATTCTTGATAAAGATTATTGCATGGTATATGAACCTCTTATACTTTCCCAAAACAGGTACAGAACTATTCATATTACTATTGATAATGGAAAGGTAAAATCAATTTACAATGAACCGGGATTAATAAATGCTCTAAACAACCTTGGCTTTAATTTTAAACCAATTAAGTGCGGAGGAACCGACAACTGGAATCAAGAAAGAGAACAATGGCATAGCGGAGCCAATTTCTTTGCTTTAGCTCCCGGAGTTATTATTGGCTATGAAAGAAATGTCCATACCATGGAAGAATTAGATAAACATGGCTTTAATGTCGTCAATTCTCTTGATATCATTAATAATAAGATTTCCTTCCCAAAGTATAAAACTGTTATTACTATTGCAGGAGCAGAACTTGCCAGAGGAGGCGGTGGTGCCCGTTGTATGAGCATGCCGGTGAAAAGAAAATTTGTAGAGTGGTAATTTGAAATTTAATGAGAAAACTTAGTAATGATGAACTTAACCGTCTGGATACAGAGGGTTTTAAAAATGCAATAAAGAATCCTGTAGTTGTAGTACTTGACAACGTAAGAAGTTGTAATAACATTGGCTCAGTATTCAGAACATCTGATGCCCTTTTAATTGAGAAGATATTCCTTTGTGGCTATACTGCTACTCCTCCTAATAAAGATATCCATAAAACTGCCCTGGATGCTGAAAACACTGTTGAATGGAAATACTTTGAATATACTGAAGATGCAGTTGAAGAATTGAAAGCCAGCGGATATAAAGTCTATGCAGTTGAACAGGTAGAAAATAGTATAATGCTAAACAAATTCATGCCTGAAAATGATGAAAAGATTGCCCTTGTCTTTGGAAATGAAGTAAAAGGTGTAAGCCAAATTGTCATTGACAATTGCCATGGAGTTATTGAAATTCCTCAATACGGAACCAAACACTCTTTTAACATATCTGTCAGTGCAGGAATTGTTTTATGGGATATTGTCAATAAACTTAATCAGGATTAAACACTGGCCATCCTTCTTAATGTAGCAACATCTTTAAACTTAATTCTTCGCCCTTTAAGTTCGATTAGCCCATCCTGTTTGAACTCAGACAATAAACGTATAACTGACTCTGTAGCTGTACCTACCATATTTGCCAATTCCTCCCTTGTAAGAGAAATCTGTAGCAAATTATTATCATCTACATCAAAGTTATCTTTCAACAATAATAATACTTCAGCCAGTCGTTCCCTAACTGTCTTTTGCGCAATATCAGTTATATAATCGTTTGCTTCTCTAAGTTCACGACAAAGAATCTGTATCATCCAATGAGAAAACTTCCAGTTATTTTGAAGAAGAAATAAAAGTGTCTGATATGGAATATGACATAAAACGGCATCATCAATAACCTTTGCAGTAGTACATGCCAACTCCTGACTTAAAAGAGATCGAAATGCAACAATATCACCTTTCTTTACAAACCTTATTATTTGTTCCTTTCCGTCTATTCCGGTCTTGTATATCTTTAAAATTCCTCTTGTTATACAATAGAATCCGGTTAACCGGCTCCCTTCTCTGTAAACAACACTTCCTTTTTTATAGATCTGACAAGCCTTATCATAATTAAGCTTTTGGATTTCTGCATCAGTGAGATGCTTAAAAAACTTGAAATCAGATAGGTTAGTCTCTTCAGGTGTCAGATTACTTGATGAATTTCTCATAACATTTATCGCTAGAAAGAATTAATCAATCATTTTGTAGTGTAAATATAATTAAACTTAAAATTGAAAAAAATAAATTGCATAATTCGATTTATAATTCTTCAATAAACTATTTACAATTACAATTTGTTTATTTGAGATACAATTAAAAACAGAAATTATATGTCAGACAAGATTTCAATAAACTGGAAAGAAAATATGGCTTTTGAAGCCGATGCCGATAACCACAAATATATGATTGATGCATCAGTCGAAGGAGGAGGCAGTGATTTGGGGATGAGGCCTAAGAAGCTAATGCTGATAGCTCTTGCCGGTTGCTCAGGTATGGATGTTATTTCAATTTTAAAGAAGATGAAAATAGAGCCTGCTTCTTTCGATGTAAAAGTTGAAGGAGAGCTAACAGAAGAACATCCAAAACATTATATTTCAATGCACATAATATATGAATTTTCCGGTGATAATCTTCCCCTGGAAAAGCTTCAACGGGCAGTTGAATTATCAGAAGAAAGATATTGCGGCGTATGGGCTGTCTATAAAAAGATAATGCCTGTAACCTGGGAAATAGTGATTTTATAAATGCTTTATTCTGTTATATTTTTTATTAATCTCTCTTTATTATTTTTATTATTTTGGTATAAACATCGTTTGTGAATTGGAGGAAGTAAACTCCCTCTGTTATTTCATTAAGATCGATTGAACGAATCCTTTCATCTTGTGTGAAATTATACAAAACACTTCCGTTAATATCGAATACTTTTATTTGGAACTTTTCATTTTCAGGAATTTCAATATTTAAAATACCTCCATTAACCGGATTTGGATATGTTTTAATCAAATTGATATCTTTATCTGACATTGGTTTATCAGTACCTAATGAATTAATCCTGATTTTTTCTATCCAGATTACTATTTTATTTACAGAATCTTTATCATCAATTGAATATCCAAGAATCAAATATCCTGAATCAGTAGTTTGTGTTATTGATTTGAAGCGATCACTTTTCTCTGATCCAAAAGTTTTTTCCCATTCGATAATTCCTTCACTATTAACTTTTACTATCCAAACATCATCGAGACCTTTATTTCCGGAATGAATATCCCCATCGGAAGAAGAAGTTGTTCCTGCAAGAATATAACCTCCATCTGCATCTTGATAAAGATAATCTAGAAAATCTGACTTAGTTCCACCGAATATTTTCTCCCATTGTACTTTACCTGTAGAATCAGTTTTTTCAACTTTAATGTCAAATTCAGAAATTGTATTTTTTATATAACTTCCCAAAAGAAATCCACTATCATCAGTTTTGAGTGAATTGTCGTAACTAATAGGAGCAATAGATTCTATTTTACTTAGTACATTTCCATTATTATCAATACTATAAACCCATTGATAACCATACGGAATTTCATCAGCCTGAAATTCGCCATCATTTATGGCAATACAACTAAAATTGTATCCACCGTCTGATGATAAAGAAATTGAATTTAAAGACTCATCTCCTGATCCCCCATATTTTCGTTCCCACAAAATATTCCCAAGAGAATCAATTTTCACAAGCCAGATATCAACATCTTTATTCTCTTCAGGTGAGCCAGCAGAATATCCTGCATTTCCTGCCAAAATATATCCTCCATCAGGTGTTCGTAAAAATCCTGAAATTTGTTCATCTTCATATCCTCCGTAGAATTTTGACCAAATAATATATCCACGACTATCTACTTCAACAATCCAGAAATCATACCTGTTATAATAACCAGTGTTCATTTTCGGAGAAAGTGAGTGCCCTCCAAATACAAATCCACCACTTGGAGTTTCAAATATTGAATATATTATATCTGATAATTCTCGTCCGTACGTTTTCTCCCATTCAGTATTTCCTAAACTATCTGTCTTAATTAAAAAGACATCTCCCCATGATCGCCATTCCATCATAGAAGAAAGAGTCCAATAGGTGTAACCACTTATCAAAAAACCTTTATCGCTCGTTTGTTGAACTTTTGAATATACACGATAATCCTTTCCTCCAGGATATTTATAGTATTCAAAAATAACCCCGCGGTCAATGGTTGAAATAATCGAATTAATCTGTTGAGATGTATTATGTCCAATTGTTTTATTCCATTCTGAATATACCTTCAATTCTTGAGAAAAGCTATTTAGAGAAAGTAAGAAAAACAATATAGTGAATAGTTTTTTCATGAAAGTTTTAAAATGCTAACTATAAAATTATCATAAATATTTTAAAAAACTATTTTTCAGTATTTAAAGTCAATCCGTAAAATAAAAATATTTATAATTCAATGCTCCTCAAGTACAAGAGCTAATGACTTTAATATTAGCACCTCTTTAATTTCTACCTATATTGAAACAAGTGAAAGGAAAGTGAAATAGATCTAAAAAGAAGATGACAGAAATAAATACACACCTTTATCCGGGAATAATATCCGGATATGATAAAATGTCTTTAATAATTATTTTAGGAAATTTCCTTAATATGCAGCCTTGAACTGGTTCAGGAACCTTACATCATTTTCAAAGAAAAGACGTAAATCCTTAACTCCGTATTTCAGCATAGCTATCCTCTCTATCCCCATACCGAATGCAAAACCTGTATATTTCTTGCTGTCGATGTTACATGAATCCAGAACGTTAGGATCTACCATCCCGCATCCCATGATTTCAAGCCATCCTGTATGCTTGCATACATTACAACCTTTACCTCCGCAAATTGAGCAGCTTACATCCATTTCTGCAGATGGTTCTGTAAAAGGAAAATATGAAGGACGAAGACGAATTTCTGTCTTTTCACCAAAGAATTCCCTTGCAAAGAATAACAATGTTTGTTTAAGGTCTGCAAATGATACATTTTCATCTACATACAAGCCTTCAATCTGATGGAAAATGCAATGCGCCCTGTATGAAATAGCTTCATTTCTGAAAACCCTGCCCGGAAAAATAGCCCTGATGGGAGGTTGTGTTTTTTCCATAACCCTCACCTGTACACTTGAAGTATGTGTTCTTAATAATACATCAGGATCCTTTTCAATAAAGAAAGTATCCTGCATATCACGTGCCGGATGCTCTGTTGGAAAATTCAATGCTGAGAATACATGCCAGTCATCTTCAATTTCTGGACCTTCTGATACAATAAATCCAAGACGATTGAAAATGCTGATTATCTCATTCCTTACTATAGAAAGCGGATGTCGGGCTCCTAATGAAATTGAATCACCTGGAAGTGTAAGGTCAAGACCCTCAGCACCTGAACGCTTTGATTCAAAAGCTTCTTTTAATTCATTTATTTTGTCAGTTGCAAAAATCTTTAATTCATTTATTGCAGCACCTACACTTTTCTTCTGATCAACCGGTACACTTTTAAACTCATCAAACAAAACAGATATAAGTCCCTTTTTACTTAAATATTTAATTCTGAGTCCTTCTGCCTCTTCTTTGTTAGAAGCAGTTATCCCCTCTATCTCATTCTTCAGTGCATTGATTTTATCCAACATCTTAAAGCTGTTTTAAAAGTGAAGCTGCAAATTTAAAAGAAATTGCGAATCATAAAAAGTATGTTGATTTTTAATTATTTTCGGTTCCAATAATTAACGATTAATTCCTTTTATAATGAAATTCAAATTATTAATCCTTTTTATAATTCTGTCCCTCCAAAGTTTTTCTCAGGATACTGCTGTAAAATTTCATGCAATCAATCATGCATCTTTCGTTATAGAATCGGGAGATTTAACTATATGGGTTGATCCTGTAGGTAATCCTGCAAATTATAAAGACTACCCTGACCCTGATCTTATTTTAATTACCCATGGACATCAGGATCATTATAATAAGAATATATTAGAACCTTTTAAGGAATCCGTAACAACTATAATTGCACCAAAGAGTGTAATAGACCTTCTAGGCTTTGGTGTAATAATGAATAACGGAAATTTCAAGGCCTTTTCTCCTAATCTTGAAATACATGCTATTCCAATGTATAATCTTACAAAAAGCCGGCTTCAGTTTCATTCAAAAGGTGATGGCAACGGCTATGTACTTACTCTCAATGATACGCGAATTTACATTTCCGGTGACACTGAAGATATCCCTGAAATGCTTGCTTTGAAAGACATTGACCATGCTTTTATTTGTATGAATCTCCCTTTTACGATGAGTTATGAGCAAGCAGCAAATGCTGTTTTAAAGTTCAAACCAAAAAATGTATTTCCTTATCATTACCGGGGAGAAGGCAGTGCTGACAATATAGAAAAGTTCAAACAGTTAGTTTCAGCTGACCCTGATGTAAAAGTTATTATGCTTGATTGGTATTAATTTTCTTTCACATAAATAATTTTGCAATACTTAATTAAATTTCATAATGGTATTTCTTTATCGGAAAATGTCGTACCCTTTAAAAAACTATGTACAATTTTTAAGGTAGAAAACTACCAATTTGAGAAGAGACCACATCCATACCAAGTTCTTACCAAGTTCTTACCAAGTTCTACCAAATGACCAAAAAAAAAGTACGGATTTGTGATTTGCTTAGAATTAAGTACGATTTAAGCAAGTATGGAACAATACTAAAATAGTTGTCTTTGAAAACTTGGAATTTTTCTCAAACTACGGTACCACTAATCCAGTATTTCCGTTAATATTTCAGCAGATGATCTTACAAGATCCACGCAGATATTTTGATGAAGATTTAATTCAGTAATTTTAGCTTTCTCTTCAGGAATTGCCATATTATATCCAAGTAAATCTTTACAGTCAAGGTGATTGTATTTCTTTATAAATAACCTGTTATACTCCTGAACTTTTAATGCAGCAATGTTTTTTTGTTCACCTGAATCATTTGATTTAGTTGCAGCCCATAATCCTATTGCGGTATAAGCTCCAGTGCATGCCCCGCAAGCTCTTCCTTCACGTCCAATGCCTCCTCCGTAGCCAAGGCCAAGATTAAAACAAAGGTCTTCAGATACTCCAAAATCCGGTCCAAATACAGCAAGTACAGATTGATTACAATTCATTGTTTTAAAGTTAACTGCAGCTTTTTCTGATTTTTTCATGTATATTTTGTTTTATTAAAATGAGATTTTTACTTTTTTAAGCCGTATATCCTTCACAGGGCGAAAATCTCCCTGAACAGGAAATAAAGAAATCCGGTCGGCAATGTCCAGTCCTGAGGTCACTTCTCCAAAAATGGTATATAAGCCATCAAGATGTGGTGCTCCTCCTATTGTTTTATAAGTTTCCCTTTGTTCTGAAGAAAACTTTATACCATTTTCTTTCTCAATATCATCCAGTTCATTATCAAGATATTTTCTTCCGGTAACTATATAAAACTGTGACCCGTCAGAGCGTTTATCCTGGTTTGTGTCATCTCTGAGTCGCGGACAGCCAATAGCTCCTCTTTTATGATATAATCCCTTTACAATGTGGGCAGGAATAGTATAACCGGGTCCCTTCCAGCCAACAATATCATCAGGTTTGGCATTACGGGTATCAGCAGCACCTGTTTGTATTCCAAAATCACGGATAACACGATGAATAAGAAGATTGTCATAGTAACCTTCATTGGCTAACCTTATAAAATTATCGCGATATTCAGGTGTTTCATTAAATAGTTTTATTGAAATGGTGCCATAATCTGTATCCATAAATATATTCTTTACAGATGCATTTTTCCTGGCATCAGGATTACCTATTGCAGATAATGATTTCACTGAACCTCCCCTTTGCATTAGAGAAACAATTGCAGAAGCAGGAATAGCAAAATAAGATCGCTCATAATCAACATCCATTGCAGTTCCCATTCCTAAAACATTTCCGTTTGATAAAAATACCGGTGTTCCAATATTTATAGTTTGAATTGTATTACTTACCGAAAGTAATTTTTCCCCGAAAACAATTTTTTCTCCCTGACACACTCCTCCGTATAATGGAAGCGAATTATTATATTTCTCTCCTGCAACAACAGTCTTATATCTAAGAAGTGCAGTGTCTGTATGCAATACAAGAGGGTTTTTGTTAAGAGAATCAGCCTTAAGGATAATTAAATTGCTTATCCTGTCATAATTAATAAATTTAGTTACTTCAAATGATCCACCTTCTCCGTTTAGAGAAGTGAGAACAGCTTTATCTGCTTGTTTGAAAAGAGAAAATGGAGCTACTATTAAGTTTTCCTTTATTAAAAACCCCTGCCCTTTTTCAAGAATCCTTTGCCCGCTGTATGTTTGAATTTTAAATACAGAACCGGCCAGATTATTGAAGTTTGTCTGAGGTGCCTGACTCTCAGTTTTATTTTCGCTATCAGTTGTTTTCTTTTCTTCTTCTTTGTTTCCTGAGCATGCACTGAATAAAAACAGCATAATAAGCAAAACCCATAATACATTGATTTTCTTAATGACACTTTCCATTACCTGATAATTTTTACATATATTACAACATCTTTAAATGGCCGGTTATTACCGTCAGTTTTTAAAGCAGCTATATTGTCAATAACATCAAATCCTTCAGTCATTTCGCCAAAAACAGTATATTCTCCTTCTATTTCCGGTGCACCTCCAATTGATGTATAAGCTTCACGTTGCTGTTGAGTAAAAATAAGCTTTCCATCAGCAAGAGAGTAGTTGGTTTCGATTTCATCTTTAATTTCATCAGCAAGCTTTCTTGCCTCTTCAGTCTTCTTTTCATCTTTCAGCTTATCGAGCAAACTTTTTCTATCAGCCGTATATACTCTTTCAACAATTTTTTTCCGAATAGGACGATTAACAGCAATCTCCATTGTGTCGAGCTGTCCTTCTCTGTATTTTCTTCCCTGAATTATAAAAAACTGAGATACATCGCTTTGTTTGAAAATATTTATCTCATCAGGTTGTCTTGGGGCACATAAAGCCCCTTTCTTACAAATATTATCTTTAATAATTTCATCATCAACTGTTTTCGTAGGATCTCCATATCCAATAAACTTACCCGGAGGAGCATTTCTTGAATCTTTTGATCCGCCCTGAATGATATAATTATTGATTACTCTGTAAAACAATGTCCCATTGAAATGGCCATTACCTGCTAATTCTAAAAAAGCATCCCGGTGGCGGGGAGTATTGTCATAAAGGGTAAACTTCATATTCCCCAGATTGGTAGAAATGAGTACTTCATGCGTTTGAGAAAAAACGATGAATTGGGTAGTTAGAAAAAATAATATAAAAGCAAATTTCTTCAGCATGATATTAATTGCAGGATTCTACTTTTACCCTTACATATTTATATGCAGGAGTAAAACATTCTTCACTTATATTGTTGATTGATAATATCCGGTTTGATTCAGGAAAATAAGCAGCAACTGAACCTTTACTTACTGGATATTGAACAGCATAATATCCGGTAAGCTTTCTTTTCCTGTCATCATAATTACTTGTTATACTGACCATCTGACCATCAGTAATATTCCTTGACTCCATATCATCTTTATTCATAAAAAGAACACGCCTTTCACCTGTAATGCCCCGGTATCGGTCGTTTAAACCAAAAATAGAAGTATTAAACTGATCATGACTTCTTATTGTCATTAAAATCAAATCATCGGTTTCAGATTCATAAGAAGTCAAATTATGATTGCTGAAAACAGCTTTACCTGAATAAGTATTAAACACTCTCCTTTTCAGCGGATTATCAAGATTAATGCAATCCTTTTTGTCAGAAAGCAACTTAAAGTCTTTTAGTGAAGTAAATGTTTCAGAAATCTTTAATCTCAAATATTCATAATCATTAACATACCTGTTCCATTCTATTTGATACTTATTTCCAAAAACAGCCATTGCCATTTCTCCTATTATTCTTACCTCGCTCTTCATGTTTTCAGCAGGAGGAGGAATACAACCATAGGAAAGACCGACTTTACAAAGAGCATCTTCTATTGAAACAGCTTGTTTCCCATTATCTGTTATTTCTTCATCAAGCCTTGAAAGGCAAGGCAATATGAGGGCTTTCCTTCCTGTAATAACATGACTCCTGTTTAGCTTGGTAGATATACTTACAGTCAGATTACACTTTTTGAATGCCTTTTCAACAAAACCTGTATCAGGCAATGCTGATGCCAGATTTCCACCTAAAGATATGTATACTTTAACCTTACCATTATCAACTGCTTTGATGGAAGGAATAACACTGTATCCCGGTTTTTTGGGAACATTAAAATTAAACCCCTTTTCTAAAGATTCAAGAAAACTAACTGGCATGTTTTCACCAACACCCATAGTCCTTATTCCCTGAATGTTACTATGTCCACGAACAGGTAACAATCCTGCTCCGGGTTTCCCTATATTTCCTTTTATAAGTAATAAATTTACAATTTCTCTTATCGTATTTACTGCATTAACATGATGAGTAATTCCAAGACACCAGGTCGCTATAACTTTTTCTGATTTAATATAAATTTCAGCAGCTTCAATAATTATATTCTTTTCAAGCCCGCTGGTTAGAATAATTTTTTCCCAGGATGTATTTAAAACTTCATTCTTATAATTATCAAAACCACTAGTATATTTACTAATAAAATCTAAATCAAGATAATCTCCGCTTCCGTTATCCTTTTCAAGAATATACTTTACCATCCCTCTCACAAATGCCATATCTCCATTAGAACGAAGCTGGATAAAAAGATTAGAAAGAGGCGTATATCTGTTGAAATAAGACATTGCTTCCTGTGGATTGGCAAAACCAAGCAAACTTGCTTCAGGCATTGGATTGATTGCAATAATGCTTGCTCCTTTCCGGGCAGCGTTTTGTAATGCATTCAACATTCTTGGATGGTTTGATCCCGGATTATGGCCAAAAACAAACACTGCATCAGTTTTAGGAAAATCATCAAGGGTAATACTGCTTTTGCCAAAGCCAATACTTGACATTAATGCCTTGCCTGATGCCTCATGGCATAAATTGGCACTATTAGGAAGATTATTTGTTCCATAAGCCCGTGCAAAAAGCTGATAAAGAAAAGCAGCTTCGTTTGATGTCCTTCCTGAAGAATAAAAAACTGCCTGATCAGGGTTATCAATAGAATTTAGTTCTTTTGCTATAATACTGTATGCTTCTTCCCATGAAACAGGTTTGTAATGTGTTCCATTCTCATCAAGGAAAACCGGTTCAGTAAGTCTACCCTGATTTTCAAGCCAATAATCTGATGATAGAGATAATTCTTCCACAGACCATTGTTTGAAAAAATCATTATTAATGGTCTTGTTTGTTGCAAGGGAGCTTATATTCTTGGCTCCGTTTTCACAAAATTCAAAATGAGATCTTTCTTTCTCAGGATTAGGCCATGCACAACCTGTACATTCAAAACCGCCATGCTGGTTAAATTTGGCAAGAAGCTTACGTCCTCTTTTAATTCCTGCCTCTTTATATATAAAACTTAAAGATGTTAAAACAGCATCGATTCCTCCGGCAAAAACTCTTGGCTGATCGTGTTTCATACCAATAAGTGCAGTGACATCTTTTTCAAGATCTGAATTTTCAAGAGCCTTAACTGCTTTTATTATTTCTCTGCCAAGTGATTCAATATTTGCCAGCCATAATATTCGATCTTTGTATTTTTCTGATTCTTCAGGTCGAAATATGTAACTGCTAAGTCCTCCGGCTTCGATAAGACTGATTAAAGGAGGTATCTTATAATCCGGGATTTCTTCATTCAACACTGAATCCCTTATTTTCCTTTTAATATCAATCAGCAAAGGCATATTTAAAGAGAAAGTACTCCCTTTATATCCGGTAGCCTTTATATTATTTTTCAAAGAAATTACTGCACCTTTCTTTATAAGTGAATTCCAGACAAGATTCCCTAAAGTATTTCCATGAGCAGCAACAAGAGCTACTGCTTGTTCTAATGGTAAAGACTTTTCAAAAACCAATAAACATCTTATAGCTTCATCAATAAAAGTTTCTCCTGAATCAGTTTCTTTAAGAACAGTAAGTTTTTCCCAATCATCATTAATTATACTACGAAAAGAGGCATCTAACAGCAATGCTCCTGCCAGTGAAAGATGCATCACCTGCTCAGAAATAGGTAACGGCTTTCCTGATACCGGATCAATGGTTAAAAGGAAAAATTGTTCAGAATATGTTAATTCAGTTTTTTCCATTTGATATTTATTCCTTCTTACAAATTAAGCGATTTGTATTATATTGAAGTATAATGAATTGAAAAATAATTCAAATAAAATCAATCTTAAAATGAAATTTTTTGAATTACAGTTGAACTTCTTCCTGTTAATTGAACGATGTATAATCCGGGGAAGTCTAATTTAAAATTAAAATCTTGAAGATATTGAGTATCTTTGGAGTATAATAAGCACCCATTTATATTATAAATATTTAAAATACTTTCATTTTTATATATTTCAGAAACCTGAATAGAAACCTCATTCCCTTTTCGTTCTATAATTAAAGGGATTTTCTCAAGTTCTCTTCTTTTTACTAAATCTGAACTATTTGTAGTCTTTTTCAATGAATTTAAAGGAACAAAATTGCTTTCCATTGATGAGTTAATTTTATTGTAGTTTAAAACAATAACATTGTTAAGATCATCAGAAAAATCGGATGCCAGTCTTGCAGCATAGAAGGTAATGCTATCTTCAGGAGAATATTCAATATTGATTTTTGATTTATCTCCTCCAAATACACTAACCTGAATCCCTTTACTTTTAACGTCTTTTAAAAGAGGATAAATATCAGAATAGAAATTTGTTGTATCCATTGATCTTGAGCTTGCTGCAATAGAATCAGTAAGCCTGTTTTCCAATTCATCATTGTTTATCATCCATATAAGCCTGTGATGCAGTAATATCAAATGCTTTGAAATATTAATAGTATCACATACATTTTTAATCATCTTTAACTGATCATCTTTTATGAATGTACGGTCAAAACCTTCTGCATTAATTTCAGTATCAAGAACAATAAAGGTAATACCATCCCTGAAATAAGAATAATATCTTTCCCTGCCGGTAAATTCTTTTATCAAAGCAAGATTATTACTTTGTACATCATGATTTCCAAATGCCCAGAGAGTATTCAAATTATCAAGATCAAAAAGCCTGTCACAATATTCCATTGTTGCTCTTTCATCACTGGTATAATAAGTCAGATCACCACCAAGCATTTTAACATCAAACAAATTGAAATCAATATTCTCTATACCCTTTGCTACTGATTGATTAACTTTATCTTCACTTCTGGGATGAGGTATGAAAATGATTTTGAGGATAGAATCATTTTGAGATAAAAGTTTAATCCCGGGAGATAAAAGCAACAATAAAAGCAGAATATTTTTCATTTTACTGTAAAAAAGCTGTAGATAAATTTAGTAATATTGTTTATAATAAACCGTTAATTATAAGACATTTCAAAAAAACTTACCCATTATGAAGTTTTTTAAAACTTTTATTATTTCAATTTCCCTTACAATAGCAGCTAATACCGCGTTCGCACAGTATTTTTATGTAAATCATAATAAATATAAGAGGACATTTCTCCTTCATTTACCTAAAAGCTATACTGTTGATAAAAAATATCCCTTAGTAATAGCATTGCACGGAGGTTTTGGAAGTGCTTTAAATCTTGAGGAACAATCTGGATTGAGTATTATGGCAGATAAAGAAAACTTTATTGTGGTTTATCCTGAAGGAGTTGAAGGCAGATTAATGACTGCCAGAACCTGGAATGCAGGCTGGTGTTGTGGTTTTTCATCAAAATCAAATATAGATGATGTTGGATTTATTGATAAAATGCTTGATAAAGTTATTAAAGATTATCCAGTTGATACTAATAAGGTTTACGTAACAGGAATGTCGAACGGAGGATTTATGGCATACAGGCTTGCATGTGAACTATCGGACAGAATAGCAGCTATTGCTCCTGTTGCTGCTTCAATGAGCATGGAAGAGTGTAACCCAGTTCTTAAAATGCCGATTATTCATTTCCATTCATATAATGACAAAAGCGTTCCTATTGAAGGAGGAATTGGAGAAGGTATTTCAAAACATTATAATTTACCTCTGGATTCTCTATTGAAAATATGGTCTGTAAGGAATGGATGTTCCGATAAAGTGGATAAAGTCATCAATAATTCCCAATATACATTTTTGAAAAACAATAATAACGATAAGGCATCTGAAATAGAATGTTATATTTCAAAGGATGGCGGACACTCATGGCCGGGTGGTAAACAAACAAAAATAGGAGATCCTTCTTCAACATTTGTAAACGCAAATGT
>JAGODU010000056.1 GCA_017998095.1 Prolixibacteraceae bacterium
CCATACGACAATTAAAAAATAAATTATTTACGTATGAAAAAAATCTTTCTTGTTGTAATAACATTACTTACGATGACAGTATCAGTCTATTCCCAGAAAAATTTCTCTTTAGGTGTATATGGTGGATATGACTACAATATGAATCATTTGGGAGGCTTAACCAACTTTACAAATAAGACTCCCGACTTTAGTATTGGTGCTGACTGGGCATTTTTATTCCTTAATGAAGATTTAAGGGCCAGAATTGGTTTAGGATATTCAAATGTCAGTTTTAATCAGGATTATTCTTATGCTTCAAATAATCCATTAACTGTTGACAGGACTCATTATGTTTTCAATAATCTTAATGTTACTCCGCGTGCAGATTACAGACTGCTTAAGCTTGGCAACTTCGATCTCTATGCAAGTCTTGGTCTTGAATTGGAATTCCTTATTTATAAATATGAAGGAACATTCCTTAAGGATGGCAGCTATGATGATTCATCATTCTGGAAAAAGGACAATACTAAAACTTCAGCAGGTGCTATCGGAGGGTTGATTTTTAAATACAACTTCAACGATAAGATTGGTTTAACAATATCGCCTGATTATACTTATTTCTTCAATGAATTTATTGCCATTGATAATGATCATGACTTCCAAAGGGCAAGCTTGAATATAGGTCTTGAGTGGAAATTCTAAGAGGTTAAAAATTTAAAACAAAGGCTGCCTGATAATTCAGACAGCCTTTGTTTTTTTATATAAGTATTGAAATAAAAATCAAAATTTAAAATTATAATTGAAGCCTATGATGTGGGAATCAACAGGCCGGGCTACATTAAATTCGTTTTCAAACATATAAAATAAGCTTATTTCCGATGGCTTATTGATTTTATATGAAATACCACCTTTGATTCTTGATTGATTGATAATGCCCCCATTAGTATTGTTGATATGATAAAAAAACTCATACTCGGCAAAAGGGGTGAAGCGGGTTCCAAACCAATTGTAATCTATACCTATTGAATTTCTGCTTATAAGCTTATTCATGCCCGAAGCAAAGGAAGATGACAATTCATCGAATCCATATTGAACGGCAGTCTTTATTTTCAGGTCGAAATCATCAATGGAAGTTTTATAGCGAAGATAGGCTGAAGCCCGGTAAGCTGTGCTAAACTTTCGTACATCATTCATGTCGTGCATAAAACGACCTGAAACACCAAATCTCAAGGGCTTGATAATGTCGTACGATAAAGTAGCTTCAACAAACGAACGGTCGTATGTGGTAAGGTATTTATCGAAACGGGTTTCTACATCAACGGAGGCCGAAAGGTCATTTATTATTTCAGTTTCAGCAGAAACGGACAACCTTGCCCTGAAATCGTTTGAAAGGGCATCAGCACTATAAAAACAGAATATTAGTATCAGTGCAAGAACTGATGCTTTGAAATTTTTAATCATCACTATTGTCAGAAAAGGATGAGTTATCGTCGGCAAGATTCTCCTGATTGTTATTTTCGAAGTAATAGATATTTATCTTGGCAGTATCTCTAAGAAAATCAATTTTTCCAACTTCTATTTTGTTTATTTTAAGTCCGGTACGTGCTTCAATATCTTCAATAAGCTTCTGCCTGTTTTCAGGTTTAATGAGTTCTATCTTTTCATAAGTTATCACCTTGGTTGATTCATGTTTTAAAAGTACAAACCTTTCAAGAACATAAGGCACAGCAGCAAGCAAGGCATTGGTGATGAGCAGTTCAGCATAGCTTACTTTCTTGTTAGCCAGGGCATTAATTACAGATATGCCTATAACAAGAAACAAATATGTCATCTCCTTGATAGGAATCTGCAATGTGCGGTATCTGATTATTCCGAAAATTGCAAACAAGCCTAAAGCAAATCCAAGTTCAAGTTTAACGTTATCGAGGAGGAAGCAAATGAGGAAGATTACTGTAGAAATGAGCATGTAAGTAAAAAGGTAGTCTTTTCTTTTCCTGACTTTATAATAAATAAACCTTACAATTATAAAAATTACAGCAAGGTTAAATGTAAAACGGATTAGTAATTCTAAAAAGTCTTCTGGATTAATGATTTTAATATTAAATAGTTCCATAACGCGAGGTTGTTAAATTGTAATTATTTTTTCGAGTTTCTTCATTTTCTGCTTAAACAGATTTGTCTTTACATCGGGACTAAGCATGGCAAGTCCAAAACAATACTTACTGAACCCTGATGATTGAATTTTCATTTGGTTTAGTTTTTCAAGGAAGGGAGATTCCTTTTGATCCTTATTCCTTTTTATTTCAGCAATACAAACAGATTTGGCTGATATACTCTTGTCATGGGTCAGATCTTTGAAGTTCAGATTATAATCAATGGTAATACGTTCGTTGAACTGTTTGCTGACAAGGGTAAGCCTGATAAAACTATTTCCAAGCTTTGGTCCTAAATGCCCTGGGTTATATGGAGTATATTTTTCAAGGAATTTATTTCCCTGGTCTGAACAATCGAGTTGATCGGTAAACGAATGTTGAATTCTGTTCTTTATAGTCTCTTCTCTGTTGTTTTTCTTCTTTACTTCAAGGAATTCCTGATCAGAAGAAACATACTTGCGTATTCTTACCTTATGGCGATTGAGTTTGCCGTTGTGATGAGAAGTGTACATAGTATACTTTTCAGTATCGAAATAAGTAGTTTCATATTTCTGTTCCCTGATTTCATTGATTTCAAGTATTAAGTAATTCTCAGATGCGAATTGCAATAATTCAGGCAGGTACTTGATGTTGAAGACAAACTTGGTGTCTGTCCTTTTCATCAGCTTAACTGAATCCATCTGATCGAGGGTGACAGGATGAAATCTTTTTATAATATTTTTAATGTCACTTTCTGAATTCATAAGAAAAAGTTTTTTTCTTGGCAAGACGGTTTTTACTATCGTAATAAAGTTTTTCACTACGTAATCCGTTTTGATATTTATGTTCTATTCTTTCTTTTTGTTCACCTTTGATATTCAGTTCAAGTTCTTCAATAATCATCCCTTTGCTATCATATTTATACTTAAACCAGGAGACCAAAGTAGTACCTTTATCCTTAAATTCTTTAACTTCAATAAGATCACCTGCTGCATTGAAATATTCTTCTTTATCTATATGTGGAGTCTTTTCACCGTCGGCAATGATAATTTCATTAATCTTCTTTGAAACAATACCTCTGTCAATTACTTCCTGCTTATCCTGACCAAAAGAGAATAAAGCAAATGCGGAAAGGGTCAATAAAATTAAAATGTGTTTCATAATCGGTTGATATTAAAAAAGTAGTTAAAGTTTTTCAATGTAAAATATATCATTAATAGAAATATCCTGATTGTTTTCGGTTATTTCAATTTCTTTTTCAATTACTTTATATGCAGTGCCTCCAGAAACATCTTCAGAGTACATAAAGATTTTATATTTACCTTTTATAAGGTTATTGAATACAAAAGAACCGTCGGATGAAGTTCTTAACCTTTCATCATAAAACGTATGATTTCCGTATGTGATATAAATTTCAAGTTCTTGTGCAGGAGTAATATCCTTTACTACGAGATTAGGATATTCAGACGAATTTTTATAGTTTTTTACAAATACGCGACCTGAAATTGAAGAAGTGCCCTCATTCCAATCGAGGGTCTTATAAATAACAAGATTATTCAGATACTTAGTTTCATTGCTATTCAGCTCAATCTCCTTGACTATTTCAATGTCAACTTTGTCAGATAAAGAAGGGAGCGTGTCTTCAGAATAATAGCATACTTTATATTTTCCCGGCCACAGGTATCTGAATTCAAAATTGCCGGTAAAGTTGGTTTCTACCTTTTCTCCAACAACAGAATCTTCTCCGAAAATTAGGAAAACATCTTCATTTTGGGCAGGCATAGCTTCTTCTGAAAGCAATAGTGAAAAATCATCATTGTAATAATTGACAACTATTTTTCCTGCTATGTGGCTGTTGCCGCCAAATCCTTCATCCTGAGAACAGGAGATGTTAAACATTATTGATGACAGAATGATAAGAACAATAAGCAAAGAATATGACTTCATGGTTTTGAAAATTACAATATCATTAAAATATCATTACAAAAATTGAAAAGTTCAAATATACCTCCTTTAGACAACACAAAATAATATAAATGTCATTTTATTAAATATTTCTTGAGCATATCTTTTTGAAAAAAGAATTAAGGAAAACGTATAATTGAATTTTTTTATAAAGACCGTAAAACTTATACTTTACCCTACTTTAAGTTATATAATTTTCAAAATAATTAAATTAATCATTTTATGGGTAGGCAATATTTTGATTTTTCCTAATTTTATGAAAAGTTTTAAAATAAAAAGAAGGATATGAAGAGGATAATTATTTTAATTACAGCAATAATACTATCGACTACAGCTAAAATTTATTCTCAAATGCCAAATTTGCTTATTCCTCCTTTCACTTCGGAAACAGCATCTAAATTTGCAAATAAGGCTTTTACTTGCATTTCGTCAGAATACCCAAATTACATAACACATTACCTTGCTGATAACTCGGACGTGAAAAAACCTTCAGAATTGCATCCTGCATTTTACGGTTGCTGTATTTGGCATTCATCAGTGAGCAGTCATTGGATGTTGGTAAAGTTGCTTAACGAATATCCTGATCTTATCGACAGGGACAAGATTATAGCAGCTATTGATAAGAACCTTACTAAGAAGAATATAGAAGGTGAAGTCGTGTATTTCAAAAAAGCAGGGAGGTTAAGTTTTGAACGCCCTTACGGCTGGGCATGGCTTCTAAAGCTGGCTTCCGAATTAGTAGTTTCTGATGCTGATTATGCCAAAAGATGGTATGCCAACCTTCTGCCCCTGATAGATGAAGTTAAAAAGAGGTATTATGAATATTTACCGTCTCTTTATTATCCTGTTAGGCATGGTGTTATGGATAATACTGCTTTTGGGATTGCATTTGCGTTAGACTATGCAAAAGCTTCTGGCGATAAAACCTTTGAAATATTCCTGACTGAAAGAGCTAAATTTTATTATTTCAACGATAACAATATTCCTGCTAATCTGGAACCTGATGGTGACGACTTTTTCTCACCTTCTCTTATTGAAGCCGATCTTATGAGGCGTGTACTCAGCAGGGAGCAGTTTGTTAAGTGGTTTAAAGATTTTATGCCTGAAATACCATTCTCTTTGATTTATCCTGCTGTTGTGGTCGATCGTAACGATCCGAAAGGTATTAACCTGATAGGATTGAATCTTAGCAGAGCCTGGTGTATGTTTGAACTTGCAAAGGTTATTCCCGATGATTCACAGACACACAGAGACTTATGGCAAGCAGGCTACAGGCATGCAGCTGAATCATTGCCCGGAGTTATGTATGAAACATCACCCAACACACAATGGCTTACGGTATTTGCCGTTTATATGTACATGTCATTGTCGGATGTGCAACAATAATTAATTTAGTAGTGTACACAAAAGAGGAAAAGAAAGAATTAGTTACTAAATTCTGGGAAGGTTTTTCATTTTATTGCAGCTGTTTACCATATTTGCGCCGCAGGAAAAGGAAATGGCTGTTGCATCATTCAAAAGTAAGTAACGTGCGTTTAAAGTTCGATCCTGGAAGGGATAATGTTAAAGTTATCCTCGAGATATTCCATAAAGACGAAAGCAAACGTCTCGCCCAATATGAAAAAATCGAAATGTATAAAGTAATTCTCGAAGAGGGTTTTGAAAACGGACTTATTTGGGATTTTACCGGCAGACTTGAAACCGGAGAGGAAGTATGCCGTATCTATACTGAAAAAACAGGTTTGGATATGCATAAGATATCCGAATGGAAAGAGATTTATGATTTTATGGCTGAAAAAATGTACTTACTTGAAAAGAATTTTCTGCAAATACGAGAATTAATTGAATAATGGGAAAAGAAATTGAAAGGAAATATCTTGTTGATGTTGAAAAGTGGGGAGGGAAGGGAACCCCTGTTGAAATAAAGCAGGCTTATCTTTCTATCGAAAACGGAAAAATAATAAGGATCAGAACATCAGGCAAAAAGGCTTACCTTACTATTAAAGGTAATCTGATGGGTATTACCCGCGATGAGTTTGAATATCCTGTGCCTTATGCCGATGCTCTTCAACTGATGAACTTTTCAGTTAGCTTTCCTGTTGAAAAGACAAGATATATTTTCCCCTCAGGGGAGATTAAATGGGAAATAGATGTTTTTCACGGACTTAATGATGGATTGATTATTGCTGAGGTTGAACTCACATCTGAAGATCAGGAATTTGAAAAGCCGGACTGGATATTGGAAGAGGTGAGTCACGATGAAAGGTATTTCAATTTTAATCTATCTTTGAGGCCTTTTCAGAAATGGTAATATTTGATGGTTTAGTGTTTTTATGAAGAGAGGTTTAGTTGTTTTATTTATTTTATTGTTTTCAGGATTCAGTTTAAAAGCTTCAGTTGTAGGAAAGAGAATTATAAATGACTCAATTGAGCAACGCATCAGCGAACTGAAAGAGATCATTAACAGCAATGAATGGGCACCGTCTGATACTGTTAACGCAAACAGACTGATGGAACTTATTGATTTCATTGAGAATACTCCTATTGACACTGTTGTAGATGGCCTTAGGTCGGGTGCCGATTCATCAGGCATATTGTTTACACGCAACTTATCGAAGGTGAGAAGTGCCGATGGAGTAGAGGGTTTTGTTTCTCAACGAGAAAAGAATTATAAGCTGAAGCAGATTGAAGATGATGTTAAGGAAAAGTTTCCCCAACACACAATTGTTGTTCCCGAAGATCAGTATACCGGTATCTATTCAAAGATCATTCTTGCCGAACAAGAGGCCGATAATTACAGAAGTAGTGTATCACCGTTCAGCCGGGATACTCTTTCTGCCGGTGATAAGTTCCGGCTAATAAGAGAATTCAGAGATTCAATAACAAGCAGTTATCGTCACGACTTTATTCAAAAGAAAGTAGATCAGGCTCAGAAAGCTTATCTGGAAACTGTAAACAGAAATAATTACGAAGTCTTGAAGAAATACAACGATTCGCTGGTAATTGAAGTTAACAAGCAAATTTGGAATAAGGTTAAGTCTTTGATTGATTACGTTGATAAGCTTCCCAATAATTTTACTGTTTACAATCTTTTCGACGAGTCTGTTGTGTTTCCTATGCAGAATAAAGGTGGAGGTTTCAAATGGGTATGGCTCAAAAACTATGCTAATGATTCTATTGGCATCAGGATTGAAAATATTGACAGAAACAGTATCAGGATGCTGGTTGATGAATCGGTTAGCCTTTCCCGCCTTACTGCCAAGGAAGGTCAGGAGGTTGGAAAGATAAAACCTGTTGAGCAGGTTAAAATAAACCTTCAAAAGGTAACAATCAAAACACCTGTATTGAGCCCCTGGGTTTTACAGGGTAAAGCTTATTCAGGATTCACTCAGACATATATCAATGATTTCTGGTCGCAAGGTGGAAAATCATCAGCATCAACTTTGACAACTTTTTATTATGAGGCTAAGTTCAGTAAGAATAAATTCAAATGGGAAAGCTTTACTGATGCTAAGTTAGGACTCATTTTCTACCTTCCAGATGAAGGTGAAGAAACCGCCCGTAACTGGCATAAGAATACAGATAGTTTTGAATTGAGCTCTCGTTTAGGTTATTCCGCATTTAAAAAATGGTATTATAGTGCTGAGGCAAACTTCAAGACTCAATTTTTCCTTGGATATAAAAATCTTAAAGAAGTTAATCCTTCTTCAGCGTTTTTCTCTCCGGCTTACCTTACTTTCTCTGCCGGATTGGACTTTAAACCCGGAAAGGAATTATCAGCCTTTATTTCGCCGATTTCTTTAAAAACAACCTATGTAACCAATCCGCTTGTTGATGAAAGAATTTTCGGCCTTAAAGAGGGCGAAACAAGGCATTCCAGAATAGGTATCTCAGGGAAGTTCGACTTTGCCAAGTCAATTCTTCAGAATGTGTCTTTGAAAAGCAAAAATTCAGTATTCCTTAATTACGGCTTCAATGATAGTGGTGAATGGCAGTTTATCAAGCTTCCCGACTTTGATACTGAAACGTCTATCGACTTCAAGGTTAATCAGTATATCTCTACTCAAATAAACATACACCTCGTGTATGATAAGGATGTTGAATCTAAATGGACAGGACATGATAACACAGAAATGAAAGGTACAAGGCTTCAGGTAAAGGAATTTTTCACATTGGGAATATCTTACAAGCTGTGATTTTGTATAAAAAAGCTAACTTGCATTTATAAAATTTTAAAATATGAAATCTTTAAAGAAATACTACAAGCTGCAGGCATCTCCTGAAGATGTTTACAATGCTCTCACAAACACTACTATGATTGAAATATGGACAGGTGAATCAGTTGATTTTAAAGCTGAACCGGGTTACGAGTTTTCTATGTGGGGCGGTGCTATTACCGGTAGAAATATCTTATTTGAAAAGGATAAGCTGATTAAACAGGTGTGGTATTTTGATGAAATAGAATCTGAAGTGACTATTAAACTTCATCCTGACAAAAAAGGTACAAGCGTTGAATTGCATCAGGATAATATCCCTGATGAAGCCTTCGAAAATATTTCCGAAGGCTGGGATCAGGATTATTTCAGTTCATTGGAAGACCTCTTCAACGAGTAATGGCTCATTAGCTTTATATAGCTTCCTCAGCTCTTTACTCATTATAAGAATACCCTTTTCTATTGTTTCATTTGTTGAATTGGTGAAGTTCATCCTTATGTGACGTGTACCACTGCCATCAGTAAAAAATGACTTCCCTGGAACAAAAGCTACTCCCTGCTTCATACAACCTTTTATTAACTCTTCTGAACTGATATGCGATGGAAGGGTAAGCCAAATAAACATTCCTCCGTCAGGATTGGTCATTTTAACATCTTCAGGCAAGTATTTCTTAATAGCATATTTCATAAAATCACATTGTGTTTTATATACTTGCCGTACTTTCTTCAAATGTTCATCAATGTCATTGTTGGTAAAGTAATGATATAAGAAGTATTGCGACAGATTGTTGGAATGAAGATCTGTCGATTGCTTTGCCCTGACAAAATAAGGAGCCAATCCATCAGGCAGGACTACCCACCCTAATCTTAGCCCGGGAGCTACCATCTTGGAGAAAGACCCTGTCCAGAATACGTACTCAGGTGCAAAGCTATACACCGGAGGCAAATCGTTTCCGTTAAATCTCATTTCATTATACGGATCATCTTCCAGTAGAAATAAGCTGTATTTCTTTAATATCTCTGATAATGATTTCCTTTTTTCCAAATTATAGCATACCCCTGATGGATTCTGGAAGTTTGGAATTGAATACATGAAACGGGGATCTTTTTCAATGCAGTGCTTTTCTATTTGTTCCATATCAGGACCATCATCATATAATTCTGCAGTCAGAAATTCAGGCAGGTATGACGACATTGCCTGTATTGCTCCCAGATAAGTAGGCCGTTCTACTATTATTGAGTCACCTTTATTGATGAACATCTTCGACGTTATATCCAGTGTTTGTTGCGAACCACCCGTTATTACAATGTTTTCAGGTTTTATTTGAAGCCCGTATTTTGTATTGTGACGATTGGCAATCCATTCGCATAGAGGGAAATACCCTTGTGAACCGGCATATTGTAAAACGGACTTCCCTTTTTCCCTGAATACATGACAAGCTGATTCTGCCAGTTGATTTATAGGGAAGAAATCAGGATTGGGCAAGCCTCCCGCAAAGGAAATGATATTAGTTTGGTTGGCTACTGAAAGGATTTCCCTTATAAAAGATGGCGGGATGTTTTTAAAGTTCCCGGAGAACTTCGATTCATACATTTTCAATTTTATTTGAATTAAAGGTTAAAAAAAAGCCCTCTCCAATGTCACATCGGAGAGGGCTTTGGTAATGGCAACAGCATCCTG
Source organism: Prolixibacteraceae bacterium (assembly GCA_017998095.1). The sequence goes on from JAGODU010000056.1 coordinate 9,972, forward strand.
ACCTATGTGACGTTCACACAGATAATGGCTGCAATTGCTGCTATGTTGTTAAAATTTCTCATTTCAATATTTGCAAAAAACAGAGCCATTCCCGGAAGAGAATGGCTCTGTAAATTTTATGTCATTAAGTCCATACCTTCCACTACGGCAAGCGATAAATCGCTGCTGCTATAATGGCTATATGGATTGCTGTCATGCTCATACTTAAACAAATCAAATAAAAAATACTCAAATAAGGTGACGTTCAGAAATAAATATGAAAATCAGATACTTATTGTTAATACTTAATTAATGTTAATTGACTGATTATATTTTCTGAACCTTTAATGTAACAACCTTGTCTTTATATTTAGCAACAATGATATAGACACCCTGACTTATTTCAACTCCGTCATCGTTGGTGCCATCCCATTGATATTTATTGACATTTGAATTGACTTCAAACACCTTTATGCATTGTCCCATAATATTATATATCTCAAGCTTGTTGAGTTCGCCTTTTGTACTAAGGTTAATTTCAATGTTATTTTTGAAGGGATTAGGAAATGCCTTGATTGAATTATTGGATGTATTGATTGTCTTACTGCTTACAGGGTTTCCCGTATCTCCCGGATCATCAGGGTTTTCAATGACGATTGAATCTTCAAGACACAGGAAGGCTGTATAATTGCTCAGTATACGATTGCTTACACTTTCAAAGATAATTTCATTTATTACATCTGAACTTTGCGATTCTCTTTCAAGTTGCATAATGTCAAAGCCAATCCATATTGTTTCAAGTATTGAGTCGGATTCTGTTATTTCAGATTCAGATATCGTAAATTCTTTATGAAATGATGTTGATTCTATCTCTCCTGAAAACTCAATATTCATTGGGAATTGCCCTTTGTATTTTCCGACCTGGGAAATAGTCTTGTTTAAAATGAGTCCGTAACTATCTGAATTCATGTTTATCCTGCCGTAACAATATCCTGATTCCAAATCAGTATTAATATCAACATTTTTTATTGAGCTGTTTGCAGTGTTGTTTATAGCTTCAGATATATACACATCAAGACTTTTTGATCCGACTTCATCATAATAATTGAAGTAATTACCTGAATTGGTACGGGCAATATTGGTTAACAAATATTCATTACCATAGAAATAACCATTGCCTATCCAATAATAATTGTAATAATCATTAGTATAATTGATAATGTCAATTTGTGTTTTATTGGAATTCAGTGTGTTAAGATCTTTTATAATTTGATTTGTTTTGTCTATGCCTTCAAATACTGAATTATTAGTCAGCAAAACAATATTCCCGCTTCCTCCTTTGGTTTTGACAAAATTTATCCCCTTAGCAAGCAGTTGTATCAGGTTGCTGTAGTCGGAAAGTTTAACTCCGGAAATTGCTTCTTCTATATTGCTTTTAGTGGCCGGCTTCCATATTTCAAATGCTTTTTCCAATTCAAGGTTTGAAAATATTATATTGAAAGAGTCTTTTTCTGATAATGAGGTTTCAATAGCTGAAGAAATATAAGAAAGTATTTTATCCTGACTACTTGAAATATACGATTTGTCGAAGTCTACAAGATAACATACCTTTTTGGAGGAGTTCTCAATCTCAATAACTTCTGAAGGCATTATTGATATTTGATATATACCTTCTTCTTTTGTTCCGTATTTATATACTTTAACAGGCGAAGTGTTTGAGTCGTAGCAAACTATCCTGGCATTGCCCAATTCATTATTGCTAATCTCAGTTTTGACGCCTGTGCCATATATTGAACTTGAAAATTGGGTAAAGTTTAAATCAGAATTCAGAACCTCAAAGTTTCCAAATGTCATATTTGGATAAGCGTATATGGTTAATTTTGTATTACTATCAGATACAGTTTTCAATATTCCATAAGGATATTCACATACTATCTGATTGTTTATCCTGTTAGCCGGTGTTAAGTATGTTATTTTAAACTTCCTTGTTCCGCTTGGAATCAACGGATATACACTTATACTATATTGATTAGCCCCGTTTTTTATAAGCAGGGAAGGATCTTTTCTTCTGTCAACTATCTGCTCATAAATGCTCGAGGCTGTCCACCTGTCAAGTATTTCAGCTTGCTTGGGCACATCGTCTATCCACAACCATGAGTCGGTGACTATAGAATTTTGAGGAAGGTCAAAATCTAAGACTATTTCCAGTTGTAATGAGGTTTCAGGCAATAATTCTGCAAGTCCGATTGTCAGATACAGGTTGTTTTCAATATAAGCACCTATGGGCTTAATCTGAAGTTCTGCTTTATAAATTTTAGCGCGATAATTATACCACCAATTTTGTGGGTCATTTATTTTTAAGTTATTTGAGGAATATGAATACCCGCTAATAAAAAGCAGAATGGCGATTAGGATAATTTTAGTCTTCATGGCTTTGATTTTTAAAAGTTATTTCAAAATTATAATTAATTTTTATCATAACATAAATCAAACGTCATATTTTGCATAATATTGTTAGAAATATTATGCAGACCGACTTTAATACCCTTAAGAATACATTCTGTTTCTTCTTTCTTTTATTGAATCATCAGTCAGGTATTCTTCAAAATCCATATACTTGTCGATTATGCCTGAAGGAGTTAGCTCAATAACTCTGGAGCATACACTCCTGATAAATTCATGGTCGTGTGAACCCATTAATATCTGTCCGGGATATGTTTTCATGTTGTTATTGAACGCTTGTATTGATTCAAGGTCAAGATGATTGGTAGGGTGGTCAAGTATTACAACGTTAGGCGATTGCAACATCATTCGTGCAATCATGCATCGCATTCTTTCTCCTCCGGAAATAACTTTAGTACTTTTGGTAATTTCTTCTCCTGAAAATAACATTTTGCCAAGAAAGCCCCTGAGGTAACTTTCATCTGTATTGTTTGAATGTCCTGCAAGCCAGTCAATCAGCGTAGTGTCTTTAGTGAAATAATCAGTATTGTCAAAAGGCAGATACGCATTTTTAATTGTTTGTCCCCATTCAATAGTGCCTGTTTGAATTTCATTCTCACCTATTAGCATTTTAAAGAGCTCAGTTACCGCTCTGTTCTCCTTTGAAATGAAAACAACTTTATCACCCTTGTTAATGGTGAAGTTCACATCTTTGAAAAGTACTGTTTCCTGATCGGTAAAGCTAAGGTTTTCAACTTTTAAAATCTTGTCGCCGGCCATTCTTTCCTGCTGAAAGATAATACCCGGATAACGTCTTGTTGATGGAGTAATCTCATCAACCTTAAGCTTTTCAAGCATCTTCTTTCTGCTGGTTGTTTGCTTTGATTTAGCTACATTGGCACTGAAGCGGGAAATAAATTCCTGAAGTTCTTTTCTTTTTTCTTCAGCTTTTTTGTTTGCACTTGCCTGTTGGCGTAAGGCCAGCTGGCTCGATTCATACCAGTAGGTGTAATTACCTGAGAATGTATTTATCTTGCCATAATCTATATCAACTATATCAGTACAAATGTTATCGAGGAAGTGGCGGTCGTGTGAAACTACTATCACTGTATGGTCACAGTTTGAAAGGTAATTTTCGAGCCAGAGTACTGTCTCAAGGTCAAGGTCATTTGTAGGTTCATCGAGCAACAGGTTGTCAGGATTGCCGAATAATGCCTGTGCCAGCAAAACTTTTACTTTTTCCTTGCCGTTAAGGTCTTTCATCAACCTGTAATGCAAATCTTCCTTTATGCCCAGACCACTTAATAAAGCAGCTGCTTCACTTTCAGCATTCCACCCGTTCATTGTGGCAAAGTCATCTTCAAGCTTAGCTGCTTTGATACCGTCTTCTTCATTGAAATCGGGCTTTGCATAAAGGGCATCCTTTTCCTGCATCAGGTTCCACATAACAATATGCCCCCTTAAGACTGTTTCCAGCACAGGATATTCATCAAATTCAAAGTGGTCCTGTTTCAGTACTGACAACCTTTCACCCGGCCCCATTGATATTGAGCCTCTTGTAGCATCAAGATCGCCGGATATCAAACGCAGGAAAGTTGATTTGCCTGCCCCGTTGGCTCCGATAACGCCATAGCAGTTGCCCGGCATAAACTTGATTGATACGTCAGCGAATAAAGGTTTTTTGTCGAATTGAATTGTTAAATCTGAAACAGTAATCATTATGAATATTTTTATTTTTTAATAAGGATTGCAAAAGTAACAATGTACAAATCAAAAAGAAAGGAATACAACATTACATGATGTAATGATAACTTTCAGACATTTCTTTTAATATAGAAAGGTTAATTTAAAGGTTTTGTATCTTTTCTTTATTCATGTAATATGCTTCAACAACCGACATTCTGGAATATTGCCTTACTGCTTCAAGTGCATCTGACGCCCAGGCAGCATTGATGGCTCCTCCGGATACAGCACTTATAACCGGAATTAGCTGAGCAGCTTTTCTTTCAGAGACATTAATCCCCAGCTTCTTCAAGATATTTCTAACCATAACCATCATACCGGGAATTGAATTTATCGGGGCTTTTTCAATCGATTTCCATGTTGACCTGGTCAGAATATTGGAAATAACCTTCATTTGTGCAACTGAATTTATTTTCCCGTTAATGGTAGTTTCTGACCCTGCAGAAATGGCTCTTAAGATTTCAAGTCCCGATTCTTTTGTTGTTATATCAATCTGATAGGAAAGGGCAATTTTATTGGAATAAGCCAGGATAATTCCAAAGGAAGCAGGAATATCAACTGCCAGCATGGCAAAGCCGCCAATTCCTGTGGAAGCACCTTCGGCTGCAAGAGTTGCAATACCTGTCTTTACCCATTTCTTTGCCGATTTATCAGCATCGTTAAGCCAAAGAATGAATTCCTCTTCCGGTAAGGCATTAAGGTCAGTTACATTATTTGAAAAGCTGTAAATGGCATCAGCTATGTATTTGTTTGAATTCTTTAATACGCTCTCAAGCAATGGAGTAGCGGTCTTGATTAAAGGTTTTACCAATAATCCCGCCGGGGAAGTTAAGAATCCTACTCCCCGTTGTATCATGTTAGGAGGAGTAATCTTCCAGTTGTAAAATTGCAGGCGTATTAACCTTAAAAATTCATTCATGAACAGTGGCTTTTCATTTATAAACATACAAAATGTATACAATAAAAATGCCATAATTTCATTATTTCCAATATGACACAGTTCGAACCAGATTATCTCCAAATATATATAAGACAGCCACCAAACACCATAAGCGTTCTTTCTTGTGGTGTTTGGTAGTACTTTAGTATTAATCTGCTATGGTTGATATATATTTAGGAAAGTTGGGTTTAATTGAAGAAGCAAGGGATAAATAATGAAAAAGGCTGCCCCGGCAAACAGGACAGCCTTTAGTATAATTATTCTAATATAGTTATGCAGAATTTATAACATTTTGAATGCTTAGCAGGTTGTTGTCTATTTCCCTGTTTGTTTTAACAACTTTAATGAGAGGGACATATACAATTTCGTCGTTTTGCATTCCCACCATTACGCTTTTCTGATCTTCAAGTAAGGCCTGAATAGCAGCTACTCCCATTTGAGTGGCCGCAACCCTGTCGGTTGCAGTTGGTGTTCCTCCTCTTTGCATGTGACCGAGAATTGAAACACGTGCATCTATTTCAGGATATTCTTTTTGAACTTTCTCTGCCAGTTTTAAAGCTCCGCCTGCATTTCCTCCTTCAGCAACAATGACGATTCCTGAACGCCTTTTCTTTTTGAAATCTCTTTCAAGGAAGGTTTTAAGATTATCTTCACCCGAATGTTCTTCAGGGATTACAATTACTTCAGCACCACAGGCAATACCTGCTTTTAAAGCAAGCTGTCCGGCTTCCCTGCCCATAACTTCAACAAAGAATATTCTTCCATGTGAATTAGCAGTGTCTTTGATTTTGTCAACAGCCTGAACTACTGTATTTAATGCTGTATCATATCCGATAGTGTATTCTGTTCCGAACATATCATTATCGATAGTGCCCGGTATGCCAATGAACGGCATTTCATATTGTTGAGAGAAAGCCAGTGCTCCGGTAAAGCTACCATCGCCACCAATTACTACGACAGCATCGATATCGTTATCTATTAGATTCTTATATGCTTTGGCCATTCCTTCATCGGTTTTGAATTCCATGCTTCTGGCGGTCTGAAGGAAGGTTCCTCCCTGTTGTATAATACCGCTAACGTCGTTGGATTTCAATGGGATAAAGTCGCCTTCAATCATTCCCTGATAACCTCTTCTTATTCCTACAACTTCCATGTCATTGGCTATTGCTGCACGGGTTACTGCCCTGATGGCTGCATTCATGCCCGGAGCATCGCCACCTGATGTGAAAACCCCTATTTTTTTAATGCCTTTACGTTTTTCTATCATAATCAAATGAATTTGAAGTACGGAGCAAATTTAAGAAGAATTAAGATTAATGGCCTTTCTTATCTTCGATATTGTTTTTATTCTTTAATATTTAAAATAGCTGTAACATGATCCCTTACATTTTCCATTAGCCACCGGGGGGTTGAGGTAGCTCCGGTTATGCCAATTGTTTCAATATCGGAAAGCCATTCCGGTTTTATTTCTTCGGGTTTTGAAATAAAATAGCACTGTGGATTGATTTTCAAACATTCATTAAATAAGAGATTTCCGTTTGAACTGTTTTTTCCGCTTACGAAAATTACTACATCGTATTTAGCGGAAAACTCTCTTAACCGGGGAACCCTGTTGGCTACCTGCCTGCAAATTGTATCGTGAATTTTAATATCACTCTTTGCTCTTGCCTTTATTTCTGCACTAATGATGTGAAAATCTTCAAGGGGGAAGGTGGTCTGACTAAAGACTTCAACAGGATTATCAAAATTTACCTTTTCCAGGTCTTCAATTTTTGAAATAACAACTGCATTGTTTTGTGTTTGCCCGGCAAGACCAACGACTTCAGCATGACCTTTCTTTCCAATTATCACTATCTGTCCATCTTGTGAAGAAATATTCTCAAATGCTGATTTAATCCTGTCCTGAAGTTTAAGCACTACGGGACAAGTGGCGTCTAAAATTTTGTTGTTATTTTCTTTCAGCGTTTTATATGTAGAAGGGGGCTCGCCGTGTGTGCGTATTAAAACGGTGTGGTTGGATATGTTTGAAATTTCATCCTTAATGACATTTTGAAGGCCAAGAGCTTCAAGCCTTTCTATTTCTTCATGATTGTGAACTATCTCCCCCAGACTATATAGTTTCTTATTGTCAGGAAGATAGTTTTCAACAGTGTCGATAGCTCTTCTGACTCCGAAACAAAAGCCTGACCCGGGTTCTATATCAATCTTCATGAGTTATCTCCTTAACTTTATTTATTGCCCATTCAAGCTGCTGTTCTCTGGTCATATTACTGCTGTCAAGAACAAAGGCATCGTTGGCTTTCCTGAGCGGACTTTCTTTTCTGCTCTGATCGATGGTATCCCTTTCGATTACATTCTTTAGAATTTCTTCGTAAGTAGCATTTGAGCCTTTGGCTTGGAGTTCATCGTATCTTCTTTGTGCCCTGATTTCAGGAGTGGCAGTCATGAAAATCTTTAATTCAGCATCCGGATAAACAACTGTGCCAATGTCTCTTCCATCCATTACAATACCTTTTTGCCTTCCCATTTCCTTTTGCAATTTTACCATTGCAGCTCGTACTTCCCTGATTGTAGCTACCGGACTTACGTTGTTTGAAACTTCAAGTTCCCTTATTTCTTTTTCTACATTTTCACCATTAAGGTAAGTATCGCTTTTTAATTCAGCAGGGTTGTACTTGAATTCTATTTTTATTTCAGGAAGAAGATCTATAAGCTTTTCTTTATCAACAATCTGATTATTTATAAAACCTTTACGAAGGGCGAATAAAGTAACGGCCCTGTACATCGAGCCTGAATCTATATAGTTGTATTCAAGAAGTTTAGCCAGCTCTTTTGATAAAGTACTTTTGCCACATGATGAATGACCATCAACGGCAATTATAATTTTTTTATTAGTCATCAGTTTAAATTTGAAAGCAAAGATAATGTTTTGGAAATACAGATTAAAACAACAGCAATCGGGTAATTAATGTTTAAAATCTGAGGGATTGAATGAAACGGAAAAGATATTTGAAATTCCGCTTAGATGATAGCTCGATATAGCATAAGATAATCTGAACTTTGATATTTTAAAATTGAATCCTCCTGATAATCCTACGAATCCGCTATTGCTTTTTACTGAAAGTTCTCTTTTCCTTTGGAAGTTGTATCCTAATCCAATCGAGAAGTTTTTGCTTGGGACAAATTCCATTCCTATAATGACATGCCTTAAAAACTGTGTAATAATATCATCAGACTTGCCTTCAAGCATTTGGCCTTCTTTTTCATTGTCTTTATCCCAGGTAGTTTTATCCGTTAACTTCCAATTGTGTAACTGGTTTAAGGTAACACAAAAGCGGAAAGGCGCATGAGCAAGTTTTTGGGAAAAACCTATTTGTATATCAAAAGGGAGGGGTTCATTTATGTCTTCAGTAAGGTATTGATAAGAATGGATTATAGTACCCATATTTTTTAATACTAAGCCTGCTGAGAATAAGCCTGTTGAATCAGTGATAGATGCTCCAAGGTCGGCAGCTATTCCAAATGAATTATAAGTTTCGTAAACTGAATAAATAGGTTTGATATTGATTCCCAATGTTATATTTTTCCAAATGTTGCGGGAGTATATAAGGTTAAGAGCATAGTCGGCTGCAGTAAAAGTAGCCCCCGTTTTAACACCGGTGTTTAGGCTTTCTTCAAACTTACCATAGTTGATGTAATGCATTCCGACAGCAAAATTTCCGATTTTGTCGTAATGACGCGAATAAGCAACATATCCGTAATTGATATCGGAAATATAATTCACATAATTGACGGTCACATGGTTATGCATTCCGGGCATCAACAGAGCAGGGTTGTAATAGCTTAACTGAAGTTCAGTACTGTCTATTAAGCCAGCCTGAAAACCGCCTAATGCACTTACTCTTGCTGAAGATGATAAATTAAGGAAATCGTAGGTTGAGCTTCCCCCGAATTGGGAAAACCCTTTGAATGTTAACAAAAGCAGCAGAATAAATGTAAATCTTATCCTCATCATTACCGTTTAACAATTAACGCCAAAGATAAATTTTTATTATTATCGTGCTATTGTCAAAATGAAATATGAGCATATAAAAAACAACTGCCGAAGTAAATCCGGCAGTTGCATTTCAGTTTAAATATTTTGTATAAGAATCGATTATTACTAATATTTTTTAATCAACCTTATTATTCTTCTTCGATAAGAAGAAGAGAGGTGTCATCGGATATCTTTGTTTCTCATTGTTGCAAGATATTCGATGAGAAAACCCGCTCGTGCCTTACAGCAATATTCAAGATATGTTTTTTCCAATTGCAAGAACCTTGAATTGAAAATTATTTTATGACTGTGGTTGAATAAAAATAAAAAGTTGGAATTAGGATTAGAAATCAGCTTCAAAGGAATAGCTCCTTCTGCTTTATCAGGTATTCTTGCACTGCTTGTTACAAGTCCTGAGTCATCATTTGGAACATAAATCTGACTTTCGCTTGTTTTTTCATTATTGTTAGATTCAATCTTATTGTTAAGATAAACCATAAGTCCAATCATCAGCAGAAAGCCAATGATTTTAATACGGGTTATATTTTTAACTGACAAGTTCATATCTTAATTCATGCCAAATGTATAAAATGTTATCACTTTATCAAAATCAGTTTGCTAGTTCGATATACCCCACCGGCTTCCATTTTTATGAAATAGATGTTATTGCCAAGACCATGGCAATCGAGGGTAATCTTATGACTACCTGCTTTCTTAAAAGATTCTGAAATAGTTTTAACTTTTCTCCCTGTTATATCGAATAATTCAAGTTTCACACTTCCCGGGTTAGAAATAGTGTACGAAATTGTAGAAAAGGAATCGGCAGGATTAGGCATGCAGTTGAGTGAAATATTTTCATTCCTCAGTGAGTTGACAGAAACATTTGTTGTATCGGTCACAGTACTTGTATCTTCAATAGCAATTGCAATATAATCGAAGCTCATCCATCCCCATGAATCGTCGAGGGCTATTGTATTCAAGCCTTTGTTTAAATTTACGTTCATAACAAGACTCATCCACGTAGTTGTGTTAGGAGCAGTGAAATTAATGTCACCCTTATTGACACCATTGATAAACAAAGTTTGAGCTTTAGGTGATTGATAATTCAGAAGATATCTGATTGTTAATGAATACTCATCTGTTTCAGGGACTTCAACATTATCGAATGTTAAAACCCAGCCACTTTGAAGGTCAAGATATTTCTTACCACTGCATTTATTGTTGCTTACTACTGAGCCGGTTCCGGTATAAGTAGCTGACTCGGCTTCATAATAAACAATTTTTAGTTTGGTAACGTAAATTGCTGAAGATGCTGAAGTTACTGAAATGTCTGTATTGTCGGTTACTTTAGCAGTATATGAAAATTCACCTGCTTCTGATGGCGTCCATTTAGCTTCATAAGGTTTTGTTTCGTCGCTGCCAACTAATTTTCCATCAATGTAAAAATCAACTTGTTTTACTGTTCTTCCTTTTGGGGCAGTTGCATCAGCAATAAGAGTGATTTCTGTTCCGGGAGCAGTAATTCCTCCAACATCAGTTCTTATGCTGATAGTGGGCAGTGGGTCAATGACATTGATAGTGATATTCTTTTCAAGAATAATGGAAGGGTTATTAATATCGGTGATTTTCAAAGAATAAGTGGTAGTATCCTGAGGCAGAACTCTTATTCCGGATATTGGATCAACAATACTTCCATTTAAAGTTACTTCAGCTGCTCCGTAAGTTTCCCAGCTTAATACTGAAGTTTGTCCCCGTTCCAATAATGAAGCAGAGGCATTGAAAGACTTGATAACAAATCCCGGATCGTTGATGTTTATTTTGAAAGGAGCAGCGGGCAGGCCTTCAGCATTATACAGATTTACCCCTGCAGGATTGTACTCCCAGGCATATCTTAATTCTTCCACACCTATATTTTCAATGATTACTGAATCACCTTTAAGGGAAGCATTAGCCCATTTTAAAATGCCATCTTTTCCTGCATAAGCAAAACCGGTAATCGATCCTGTTGTTGAATTTTTGGCTACAAGCCCGCTTCCCGTATGGTCAAATTTAACAACTACTTTTCCGTCATTACTCAGATAATGGCTTTTATATCTTGGGCCTGAATATACGATATCTTCATTGTAAGCAATCTTTCTTGCACATAATGCAAGCCTTTCACCAACAGGGATTTTATCTTTAGGGTGAATGTCGACATCGCCTATATCAATTGTTACTGCTTCAGCAGTATTTGGAAGGGCGAGAGCTCTGGTTTGATTTGCTCTTAGCTGAGGCCATGCATCCCAGGTGTTTGGTTCCGGATATACTTCTCCGAAATTAGGTAGTTGAACCCAAATAAATGGAAGATTTTCATTTCCCCATAGCTTTCGCCATTCAGTAATCATCTTTTTAAACAAACTTCCATATTCAAGGGCATCTTCAATGTTATCAGCGTTTGATTCTCCCTGATACCAGATAAATCCTTTTATTGGAAAACCTGCTAATGGCTTGAGCATTTGGTTATAACAGACAGTGGGTTGTCTTTCCTGATAGGTACCTCCGGCAAGGACAACATCTTCTTCATCATACCCAAGAGTTTCTTCACTCATCCATGCTTCAATTCTTGCTCCGCCATAAGAAGTGTTAATTATTCCAACTGGAACATTAATATCAGAGTACAATGCTTTGGCAAAATAATATCCGGTAGCAGTGAAATTCCCCACAAAAGCCTTAGTTGCCGGAGTCCATGCACATCCTGATGGCAAAACATCCTTTTCTTCCTTTGAAATAGTTTTAGGAATCTGGAACTGACGTATCATTTGATTGTTTGCAGATGCAATTTCATTTGCACCGTTATTTGCATTGCTGACGGTCATTTCCATATTTGATTGTCCGCTGGCTAACCATACATCTCCTACATATACATTTGTAAGAGTTTTAGTTGCATCGCCCGAAGTTATAACCATTTCAAAGGGACCTCCGGCTTCCATAGCTGGCAATATTACTTTCCATTTTTTATCATTGTCAACAATCCCCGTTGAGCTTGCTCCATTAATTGCAACAGAAACTTCAGAACCTGCATTTCCAGTTCCTGTAACAGGAATTTCTGCCCCCCTTTGAAGTACCATGCCACTATTGAAAATGTTTGATGTTTGAACCTGTGAGTGAGCTTTAAACGAAAGGCATAATAGCAGAATAAGAACAACTAAAATGATTTCGCTTGTTTTAACAATCAGATAATTTCTAATTTTCATTTTTTAATCTTTTGAACTATGAACAGATATAAATACCTATGAAAAAATGTAAGTATAAAATATACTTTTTGACTAACTAAACGATGTAAATTAAAGCAATCCTGTGTAATAGAGTTAGGACAAATAGTTCAAATTAGGGTGTAAAATGTTTCATTTATTTTATCATCAGAAATAATTTTTTTTCATTTCTTCAACAATTCCATAGACAACCGGACAAACTTCGCAGTTATGTAGCGTTATTTTTAATATTTGTTGCATTTTCCTTCTGTCAGTGTGCGGGTACTCCCTGCATGCCTTGGGTCTGCTTTCGTACACCATGCAGTAATTATCACTCATTAAGAAGGGGCAGGGGGTATCATTGAAAACAAAGTCTTTATCTTCATCGATATGGAGATATTTTTCTACAAAAAGGGAAGGTTTAATCTTAAAATGCTTTGAAAGACGGTCGATATCTTTTTCAGTTACAATAGGACTAATAGAGCTGCAGCAGTTGGCGCATTCCAGGCAATCGAAATAGTTGAATGCCTCCTCGTGTAAAAGGTGGAAAGCATCATCAACTTCAGTGGTTTTCTTTGCTTTAAGCTTTTGGAAAAAAGACTTTAACTCTTTGGAGTCTTTTTTTACTAGTTCTTTTAGTTCCTTAGTCGAGCGGTATGGGATCCGGTCCATGATATCTTTTTCTGAAATTAATCTGTGCAATAAATAAGCCGGCAATTACTACTATTATGCCTAAAATTTTCTGAAAGTTCAATTTGTCTCCAAGGATTATAAATGCAAATATTGAAGTGAAAACCGGGATAGCATTGGCAAACATATTTGATTTGATAACTCCCATGTGTTTAACACTGTAAACAAAAAATATAAATGCAATAACGGAAGCAAATATTGCCAATTCAAAGATAGCCGTCATAGCTTCAAGATTTAAGGGAGTAGAAATAAATCTGTTCTTTTCAAAAATAAGCCAGAAGGGCAAAAAGTAAAATATTCCTATAGCATTTTGATAGAGTATGATAGTAAGATTATTTAAAGTTCTCGACACTTTTTGCAGAATTATTGTATAAGCTACTGCTGATAGTACAGCAGAAAACTGAAGTATGACCCCGAGAGGAGATGCTGTAATTCCCTTGCCCGATTCATATATCACGCAAATAACGCCAAGAAAGGAAATAAGAATTCCTAAAGAATTGAAAAGACTAACCTTTTCTCTATAAAAAATGTAAGCAGCAAACGGTGCAACAAGTGGAATTGTGGCAATGATAACAGCGGCTACTGTTGATGATATGAATTGCAAACCGTAGCTTTCTCCCATGAAATAAAGGAAGGGCTCAAAAAAAGCCAGCAGGAACATGTATTTGAGGTCCTTTTTCTTAGGGATGACAAGGCTGCCTGTTATTTTTGTAAAAATGAGTAAAATGACAGTTGCAATAATAAGACGTAGAAAGACAATTGTCAAAGGTCCGTAAACAGCATTTGCTACTTTAAACCAAACAAAAGTAAGTGAGAAAAAAATCATCGAAGTGATGATAGAAGCATAAAGCTTTATTTGAGAAGGCTTGCCCATTAAGAAAAATTATACTGCAAAAATAATTTAATTGAGTAGGAAACAAATAAGGCGTTGGTCTTTTTAAAACAACGCCTTTATATTATTTAATATTGGTTTTTATTAACTTTAAAATAATCCCATTTTAAGAGTTAATCCTACAGAATAATTTTTCAATGCATCTTTTGATATTCCATCTATATCAAGATCAGATGTAAATCTATAACCTCCGTATAATGCTATCCTTATCCAGCTGGTAAAGTTAACTTCAAGTTCAGCCATTGGTTCAACTACCCAAAAGAAGTCGCTAATGTTGAGGGAAGA
>JAGODU010000257.1 GCA_017998095.1 Prolixibacteraceae bacterium
CCCCTGCGGTATGCAATTCCTTCCTCAATAATATCATTTGACAAGGGTTCTGACTTAAGTTTGTCTAAACTAAACCCTAATTTCATCAATATGTAGTTTACAAAGCTCTTAAGCTCGTAGAATGAACTCTTTTCTGCAACTGTAATCCAGTTTTCATTTTTCTTTTGTCCAGTTATGAACAATCCCAGATGATACTCTTCAGAATATTTATCTGCCGGAGAATTAAGGTTCTCCCCTCCTTTGTAGAAATAAGTATTCCCAAATTCAAAGAGCTTCAAATCAGGATTCTGGAAATTTGTATTTCTTACTATTGTTTCAAGTCCGCCAAAGACAAGGCTCTGACGCATTGCATTAAGGTCCTGACTTAAAGGATTGTATATCTTAACTGTTTCGGCTGATTTATATGTTTCCAGATTTTCGTAATACGAAGACTTTGTTAAGGAATTAGACCATAATTCATTAAACCCGTTAGCCACCAGATAATCAGAAATCATGTTTTTTATCTTTTCCGGATCTGTAAGCGACTTATATTGCAAAGTAGAATTAACCTGCCTGCCCGGGGCAACTGTGTTATACCCGTAAATCCTTAGTATTTCTTCTATTACATCAGCTTCTCTTTGAACGTCAACCCTGTAAGGAGGAACTTTCAATCCAAGTATCTCGCTTGTTTCAGAAACTATTTCAATTTCAAGAGCCTGAAGTATATTTTTAAGCTTTTCAACAGGAATTTCAACTCCCAGAAGCCTTTTTACATTAGAAAGGTTAATTTCTACATTAAAATGCTCAGCTTTAACAGGATAAATATCAACAACTTCAGAAGAAATTGTTCCACCTGCTGTTTCTTTAATCAATAAAGCTGCTCTTTTCAATGCATATAACACGCCATTCGGGTCAGTTCCCCTTTCAAACCTGAAAGAAGCATCAGTGTTTAATCCATGCCTGCGTGCAGTTTTCCTGATATATACAGAATCAAACCATGCACTTTCAAGGAAAATATTTGTAGTTGTATCTTTTACTCCCGACTTTTCTCCTCCGAACACACCTCCGATACACATTGGCTCTGAAAGACCATTGCAAATCATCAGGTCATCCTGGTGAAGTTCTCTTTCTACACCATCTAAAGTAATGAATTTAGTGCCGGCAGGTAAAGTCCTTACAATAACCTTGTTACCTTTTATCTCTGAAACATCGAAAGCATGAAGCGGCTGCCCTGTTTCCATCAAAATAAAGTTGGTCACATCGACAACATTGTTGATAGGATTCAAGCCAATAGAACGCAGCCTGTTTTTCAGCCAATCTGGCGATTCTTTAATCTGAACCCCTGAAATTGTAAGCCCTGCATATCGGTGACAAGCTTCCGGAGTTCCTATTTCAACAGGGATTGGTAAATTATTATTTTCTACTTTAAATTCATCAATGGAAGGTTTTTTGTAGCTGATATCCATCTGCTGCTTAAGATATGCAGCCAGGTCGCGGGCTACTCCGATGTGCGAACCTGCATCGATACGGTTAGGTGTCAGGTCAACTTCAATCTGCCAGTCGCTTTCAACGTTGAAATATTTGGCAGCAGGTGTCCCCACCACAGCATCAGGACTAAGAACCATAATCCCGGCATGACTTGTACCAAGACCAATTTCATCTTCTGCACAAATCATTCCCTCTGAAACTTCACCTCTTATCTTTGATTTTTTTATTGTAAATTCCTTGTCTCCATCGTAAAGTGTTGTGCCAACTACAGCAACAATAACCTTCTGGCCGGCTGCCACATTAGGAGCACCGCAAACTATCGGAAGAATTTCTCCTGTACCAACATTAACTGTAGTCTTGCTAAGATGGTCTGAATCAGGATGTTTTTCACAAGTAAGCACCTCTCCTACAACCAAACCTTTCAGTCCTCCCTTAATAGTTTCAACCTCTTCAATGCTTCCTACCTCTAAGCCAAGAGAAGTTAAAATCTGACCAAGTTCTATTGGTTGAATATCAATATCTATGTAT
Source organism: Prolixibacteraceae bacterium (assembly GCA_017998095.1). The sequence continues at coordinate 1,996 of JAGODU010000257.1, forward strand.
TCTTTTAACCAGGAATAAGCAATATTCATTGTTTCTTACTTTTATGATGAAATTTTGAACCACAAAAGTAAAAAAAACCCTTTCCTGAACAAGAAAAGAATTAACAATTGACTGAGGGTAAATAACAAATTAACATTTATGGCTAACAATGACAGTACCTGAACTACTTACCAAATACTAACCAAACACCATAAGAAAGTTCGCTTATGGTGTTTGGTCAGTATTTGGTAAGTATTTGGTATGTATTTGGTGCCTTCTTGTTCAATATGATCTTTAAAGCATTTTCACAATAGAAAAATCCCTTAAAAAGCTTAAAAAAACAAATAATTGACTTTTTGAAAAAAAATTGACAAAAGCCTTTTGTTTTATAGGAAATAAGACCGAAATTGAAATAAAAATTAAAACACTGATAATATGAAAGTCACTTTTAGAATAAACTATAAGACGGTATGGGGGCAAAACCTTTGGATGGCAGGATCTTCTGAAGCTTTAGGTGGATGGAATCATAAAAGTGCATTTCCATTAACCCATATTGGAAACGGAGAATGGGAAGCGATATTGACCTTCAATTCAAAAGATGAATTTGAGTATAAATATTTCATCGTAAATGAAGACGGTTCAGTATTCTGGGAAGGAAGCGACAATAGAAAGTTTGGTCCGTATTCATCTAAAAGTATAGAAATAAGAGATTTCTGGAGACCTCAGATTGATGATGAAAGTGCCCTTTTCTCAAAGGTCTTTGCAAACGTTCTTTTTTCCAGAAACGGGAAAGCAAAGATTCTAAAGAAAGCAAAATCTAACAATGTTATAAGGTTCAGCCTAAGAGCACCGAGGGTTGCACCTACTCAAACAATGGCTATCGTTGGTAATTCTCCTGCTTTGGGAGATTGGAATAAACCTGTTTTGATGAGCGATTCAAGTTTCCCATGCTGGTGTGCTGAATTTGACTTATCAGAAATATCATTCCCCATTGAATACAAGTATGTTATAGTTGACAATAAATCCGGGAAGACAGATATTTGGGAAGATGGTGAAGAAAGAAAAATATTCTACATCAACGGTGAAGAAGAAAAAAGTCTGCATGTCAGAAATGACGAGAAATTCAGATATTCTATAGAAAAATGGAAAGGTGCAGGGGTTGCTGTGCCTGTATTCTCGCTAAGAACAAATGATGGTTTTGGAGTTGGTGAATTCAATGACCTGAAGAAGCTGGTTGACTGGGCAAAAATTGTCGGGATGAAATTAATTCAGGTGCTGCCTATTAATGAAACCATTGCAACTCATTCGTGGCTCGACTCTTATCCTTATAAATCAATATCAGTTATTGCTCTCCACCCTATGTATCTTAATCTGGATAAGCTGGGAAAGCTGAAAGATGAGAAATTAATGGATGAATTTGAAGTTGCCAGGGAAGTTCTTAATGCTAAAACAGAAGTTGATTATATTGAAGTAATGAATATCAAATCAAGTTATTACAAACTTATATTTGATCAGAACTGGAATGAATTAAAGGAAACAGATTCATATAAGGCTTTCTTTGAGGCTAATAAGCATTGGCTTGAAGATTATGCTGCTTTCTGCTTTTTAAGGGACAGATATGCAACCAGCAACTTCAGAAAATGGGGAGTATGGGCGGAATACAAGCCGGAGAAGATTAAAAAATTATGTAATCCCGAATCGGAACATTTTGAACATATAGCAGTTCACTATTTCATTCAGTATCATCTTGATTTACAACTCAGGGAAGCAATTGACTACGGTCATAAGAACGGGATCGCCTTCAAGGGTGATATTCCAATCGGGATAAGTCCCGACAGTATAGAAGCCTGGACTGACCCTGAGCTTTTCAATCTTAACGGGCAGGCGGGTGCACCACCCGATGATTTTGCTATCCTGGGTCAGAACTGGGGTTTCCCGACTTACAACTGGGAAAAAATGGCTGAAGATGGATTTGCATGGTGGAAGAAGAGACTTTCAATGATGTCCCAATATTTTGACGCGTATAGAATAGATCATATTCTAGGATTTTTCAGAATATGGGAAATACCCAAAAATGCAATCCATGGTCTACTGGGCTTCTTTAAGCCCGGATTGCCGCTAACACCCGATGAAATAAGGGACAGGGGAGTCTGGTTTGATGAAAAAAGATTTACAAAACCTTATATAAGGGGGCACTTCCTTCATGAGATATTTGGCGTGTATGCCGAAGAAGTGATGAAATTATATCTTACAGAAAATGAGTACAATGTATTTGAAATCAAAGAGCAATTTGACACTCAGAAAAAGATTTATACGATATTCACTCCTGAAGATGGGAATGAAGAAACCCTTAAAGATAAGGAAGTTATCATACGCGACGGATTAATTTCTCTTCTTGATGAAGTACTTTTCATCAGAGATCCGTATACTTCTTATCCTGCTTATCACCCAAGAATTTCAATGCATTACTCCTATTCTTTCAGGGAATTGGATCATGAAACCAAAAATAACCTCGACCGCCTGTATATTGATTTCTACTATAAGAGGCATGAGGAATTCTGGAAAAATGAAGCTTTGAAAAAACTACCGGCAATGATAAATGCATCAAACATGCTGGTTTGCGGAGAAGACCTTGGAATGGTACCTGATTGTGTTCCGGAAGTGATGAAAGGTCTTAATATTCTGAGTCTTGAGATTCAACGGATGCCTAAAAACCCTGATATTGAATTTGGTCACCCTTCAGATGCGCCGTATCTGAGTGTAAGCACACCTTCCACACATGATATGTCGACTATCAGAGGCTGGTGGGAAGAAAATCGTGAAAAGACTAAGTTGTTCTATCGTTATATACTGGGGCGCAATGATGAAGCTCCCCTAATTGCAGAACCATGGATTTGCAGGGAAATAATCAATCAGCACATGTATTCAACTTCAATGCTGACGATATTCCCTATTCAGGATATAATTTCAATTGACGGAAAGCT
>JAGODU010000258.1 GCA_017998095.1 Prolixibacteraceae bacterium
GACTACAGCAGAATGAAGTGGTTGAGAATAAAAGATTAGGCTCGGTTCTGGCGCATATCCAGCAACAGCATGAAGAGTTGGAAAAACAAAATAAACGTTCCCGTCTCAAGAAAAGTATGCCGAGTCGTAAAGCTCAGAAAGCGGCTATTGAACAAAGAAATTTAAATCCTGTGCTTGACTCTTGCAGTTAAAAACAGGACATTTTAAATGGTTTATCGCATAGACATTTTAATTGGTGAATAACAGAGATCTACCAGCTCTCGTTTTTTGTTATGGAAACTGCTAAAATTCAAATACGCCATTGACGTATAAAGAGTCCATGTTATTTATTGAAACCAGCATCTTTACCAAGCAAATTAAAGACCTTGTATCTGATGAGGAATATCGTCAACTTCAGCAAGATCTTTTGGTACAGCCTGATAGAGGTGACCTAATCAAGAATGGCGGTGGTATTCGCAAAGTACGTTGTGCTCAAGGTAACAAAGGGAAAAGTGGTGGGATACGGGTGATTTATTATTGGGTCACCGAGGATGATCAGATCTTTTTCTTAGTGGCTTATCCAAAATCAGTAAAAGATAATTTAACAGATAAGGAAACCGCCATTCTGCACCAACTCGTGAAGGAGCAATTTCATGGATAACAACTTATTTGATGACTTGGTTGCTTCAATCAAAGAAGCTGGAGCTATCAAACGTAAAGAAGTTAAAGCAAGCCGAGTTACAGAACTCGAATTGCCTGATATTAAAGAAGTACGTGAAAAAACTGGCTTGAGCCAAAATGAATTTGCTGCACGTCTACATATTAGCCCCCGTACCCTGCAAAATTGGGAACAGGGACGACGCTATCCAACTGGACCAGCAGCTACATTGATTCGAATTTTAGATGCTCACCCAAGCCTTATTTGAAAAAATTACTTAAAAAATGGGAGCTTAAGGCTCCCATTTTTATTTCGTATAAGGTGTATTATGTTAATTTTAGAAAATCTTCACTACTATTATTTTAAAATAAGCCTTATATCCAAGCATAAAACAAGGTTGTCTAGACTTCTTTTAACAGTAAAGTTATCATAAAACTGAATTTTATTTTTTAGGTAAGTTTATGCATTCTATCCGCATTCGTTAAGACACAACTATTTGCATAGTGACACTATTTTATAATGGTGGGCTTTTGTTGTGTCTTTAAGAATATATGCGGATATATAAAGTAAAAGTATGCTTAATTTATAAGTATGCTTTTAGTGCATAGTTTCCAGTTATAACTTAATTGACTAGCTATTTGTCCACCCTGTGGATGAATAGCTTTTTTTTTGGGAGGACACTGTGATGCTAGCTTTTGTTTTCACCTAAATCCTGTTTGCTGCATAAAAAATTTCAAGAGCTAAACAGGAGTAAATAAAAATGAGTTTAATTATTAAAGCGAGAAACATACGCTTGGATTATGCTGGGCGTGATGTTTTGGATATTGATGAATTGGAAATTCACTCTTATGACCGTATTGGTCTTGTGGGTGATAACGGAGCAGGAAAGAGTAGTTTACTCAAAGTACTTAATGGCGAAATTGTTTTAGCCGAAGCGACATTACAGCGTTTTGGTGATTTTGCACATATCAGCCAACTGGGCGGAATCGAAATAGAAACGGTCGAAGACCGGGCAATGTTATCTCGCCTTGGTGTTTCCAATGTACAAAACGACACAATGAGTGGCGGAGAGGAAACTCGTGCAAAAATTGCTGCCGCATTTTCCCAACAAGTACATGGCATTCTAGCGGATGAACCAACCAGCCACCTTGATCTCAATGGAATAGATCTACTTATTGGTCAACTTAAAGCATTTGATGGAGCATTACTTGTTATCAGTCATGACCGATATTTTCTTGATATGGTTGTAGACAAGATATGGGAGTTAAAAGACGGTAAAATTACGGAATATTGGGGTGGTTACTCGGATTACTTGCGTCAAAAAGAAGAAGAGCGACAACACCAAGCCGTAGAATATGAGCTGATGATGAAGGAACGGGAGCGATTAGAATCTGCTGTGCAAGAAAAACGCCAGCAAGCTAATCGATTAGACAATAAGAAAAAAGGAGAAAAATCCAAAAACTCTACCGAAAGTGCTGGACGACTTGGGCATGCAAAAATGACTGGCACCAAGCAAAGAAAACTGTATCAGGCAGCTAAGAGTATGGAAAAGCGTTTGGCTGCATTAGAAGATATTCAAGCACCAGAGCATTTGCGTTCTATTCGTTTTCGTCAAAGTTCAGCCCTAGAACTGCACAATAAGTTCCCGATTACGGCAGATGGTCTGAGCTTAAAATTTGGTAGCCGTACTATCTTTGATGACGCTAACTTTATAATACCGCTTGGCGCTAAAGTCGCTATAACTGGATCGAATGGAACAGGGAAAACGTCCTTGTTAAAAATGATATCAGAACGTGCTGATGGATTAACCATATCTCCAAAAGCTGAAATTGGCTACTTTACACAAACAGGATATAAATTTAACACGCATAAATCTGTGCTCTCCTTTATGCAGGAAGAGTGCGAGTACACAGTTGCGGAAATTCGTGCAGTATTGGCTTCAATGGGGATCGGAGCGAATGATATTCAAAAAAACTTATCCGACTTATCGGGAGGTGAAATCATCAAACTGCTTTTATCCAAAATGCTTTTAGGAAAATATAATATTTTGCTTATGGATGAACCAGGAAACTATCTTGACCTAAAAAGTATTGCCGCATTAGAAACAATGATGAAGTCCTATGCAGGAACTATTATCTTCGTATCTCATGACAAGCAATTGGTCGATAATATTGCTGACATTATCTACGAGATCAAAGACCACAAAATCATCAAGACTTTTGAGAGAGATTGTTAATGATAGCCAATCTAATCCGAACATTAATTATTGAACTCTTTAAAGGAAATTAAAAATGACAATTCAAGATATTCAATCACTTGCTGAAGCACACGGCTTGTTGCTTACGGACAAAATGAATTTCAATGAAATGGGCATTGATTTTAAGGTCGTTTTTGCTCTTGATACAAAGGGGCAACAATGGTTGCTGCGTATTCCTCGTCGTGATGGCATGAGGGAACAAATCAAGAAAGAAAAACGCATTTTAGAATTGGTAAAAAAACATCTTTCTGTAGAGGTTCCTGATTGGAGAATTTCATCTACAGAATTAGTGGCTTATCCCATACTTAAAGATAATCCTGTTTTAAATTTGGATGCTGAAACCTATGAAATAATTTGGAATATGGACAAAGATAGCCCGAAATACATAACATCTTTGGCAAAAACCTTATTTGAAATCCATAGTATTCCTGAAAAAGAAGTTCGGGAAAATGATTTGAAAATTATGAAACCTTCAGATTTAAGACCTGAAATAGCAAACAATTTGCAGTTAGTAAAATCTGAAATTGGTATAAGTGAGCAATTGGAAACCCGCTACAGAAAATGGTTGGATAATGATGTTCTATGGGCAGATTTCACCCAATTTATACATGGCGATTTATATGCTGGGCATGTACTAGCTTCAAAGGATGGAGCTGTTTCAGGCGTTATTGATTGGTCAACAGCCCATATAGATGACCCAGCGATTGATTTTGCTGGGCATGTAACTTTGTTTGGAGAAGAAAGCCTCAAAACTCTAATCATCGAGTATGAAAAACTAGGGGGTAAAGTTTGGAATAAACTATATGAACAGACTTTAGAAAGAGCAGCGGCCTCTCCTTTGATGTATGGTTTATTTGCCTTAGAAACTCAAAATGAAAGCCTTATCGTTGGAGCAAAAGCTCAGTTGGGAGTTATATAATTTAAAAATATGATTGCTGAGAACTGCCTTGTTTTGAAACTTGGTTGGCTTTAATTAGTTTTTAGTATTCTTTATAGAAAATGCCTCGATCAAGGGGCATTTCTAACAATCATTTAACATAAAATTTCTTATGTGAAGTAACCTGAATGCAGCGGTGCCCCATTGGGGGCGCGTTGAGATAAGCCTCTTTTAGATAACTTTAGCAACTCGATAGACAGTTGCAACTCCACAATTCACTGCTTTGGCAATTTCTTCCTTAGTCATATTGCCAACTACTAGCAATTCTTTTATTCGTTTATGTTTAGCCTCATTTGCCTTCTTGCCTGTTGGTTTGTAACCCGAACGTGCCAGGCCCTGCTTAATACGTTCTATACGTTTCTCATTGTCTAGGCGGGCCATTGTTGCCAGAAGATCAATCAACATATTGTTGATGAGTTCCAAGATTGAATGAGTAATGCTGTCACTGGTTTGAATCATTTGGTAGGTAGTAGGAAGATCTGCTACGACTAAACGAAGTCCCTTCTCCTGGATCCTGCGCTTCAGCTCTTGAAAATCTCGTTGGGTTAGGCGTGATAAGCGGTCAATACTTTCAACTAACAATGTGTCACCTTGATTTGCTTCTGACAGTAGCTTATTCAATTCAGGTCGGTCTAACTTCGTACCACTATAGTTTTCCACGTACACAATGGTTTCACCCAAATTCAAGTTTTGGTTTAGATCCTGAAGAATCTGCAAAGCCCTTTCTGCATCTTGATCTTTAGTTGAAGCTCGTAGATAAATACGTGTATTCATTTCTATCATTTAATCTTAATTCTATTAGATTAATGATAATACTATCATTTAATTATTGCATTAAGTCTAATGATAGATATTGTATGCGATTTGGCTCGCTATCATTCAGGTATAGTCTTTTGATAAAAAAAGCATGACTAAAAGCCATGCCTTGGGAATTCGTATAACGTGTATTATGTTAATTTTAGGAAATCTTAATCGAAGTGAAATATATAGCTCAAATCATAGAATGTAATGAGAATCTCGAATTCATTCTAAAAATTAAGGTTCGTAATGAAATTCTAGAGGTATTTAGTTCTTCAATACCCTCATGTATTGATCTCAAAAAAAATTACCTTATAGATTTAGAAG
>JAGODU010000259.1 GCA_017998095.1 Prolixibacteraceae bacterium
CAGGGATTGGTAATGTTTTTCGTTTTATGAAGTGGCAGGTTTGCCCCGGAATGGGTGGCAGCTTTCCGCCGGAACAGTTGGCAGGTTTACTCCGGAATCACTGGCAGGTTACGGCCGGAATACGCACCGCCCAGCGGAATCAACGACATTCCGCCCAGCGGAATAGAAAAAGACAAATCTAATAATAAGAATTTAATAATACCATCCTTCAAAAAGGAAATTAAAACCATTGATACTGTGACTATCGGAGAGAATCTGTTTGAATTTCGAAATGATCAAACCATTCTTGACGGAAAGAAAATACGCGACCTGGACTGGATTAAGAAACTTGGAGAAACACACGAGTTATTCATCAAGGCAAAAGAATTATATCAGGAGGGCACCGTATTGGACTAATAGCCAGTGTGATCACTGCCGCTTACACAAAGATTCTGACACCCCCACCCCCTTTTGGCTCCCTTAACTATTCAGGATAATAAAGTTTATAGTTTTTTTCACATTCAGCTTTTGAATAAAATACAAGTTCTGAATCCACACGCCCATCACTTTCAATATCTATTCTAATTCCACCACGAAAAGGTTTAATATTGACATGTTCAATCTGGAATGTAAAAGCAGTCCCAAGTAAAGGACTGCATTTCCAATAATCTGTAGAACCTTTACTGTCCCTATAAGCAGTTGCTTTATCATTCTTAAGAGGAAAATGCCAATAATCTGCCGTAAAAGCTGTAGCTGAGAATCCAACATATATTACAAAAATAATTGTCACTATTATTTTATTCATAATTATACTACTTCCATTGTTTTAATCTCTTTTTCAGTTAATACATATAGACAATCTAATCAATCTGTTTGTCTATGCCATTTAGACCAAGATTCTGACACCCTTAAAGCTTCTAACATCCTCTGAAATTTCATCATTTACAAATATAATCTTAAAATTTATAGGTGATATGTTCACTGCCAAGGATTACATCAATTATTTTCAAAACATTCTTAAAATTTGTTTCTGTAAAAATATAGTCCAAATATCCTTTTTCAAAATTTATTTTTATCAATTGCAAGGAAACCTCCATATTTATCATGTATGGGTAGCACCATTTTTAAATATCTCGCAAAGCCATCAATATCAGGAAATAGGGTCGCATTATTGATATTCATGCGGTTTAAATTATAATAAATCTCATTTAAAAATTTTTTATCTATTGAGATTTTAATTTTCAATACATTCTTCCTTGTTTCTTTTTCTTTGGCAATGTTACCTAAGTTATCCATAAATGGTTTTCTAATATCAAGAGGCAGTAAAAATAAACCCTGTTGCAGAACCAATCTCTGATTCAGGCACAAGGGATTAAGGCTTTTAATAAATGCAGATTTACTGTTCAATATCGCTTTAATTGATCCAACTTGTTTTAAGTTTTTGTCCTTTAAATATATCAATCTAAATTTACCATGCTTATGGAATTTATCCTTTAACCATTTATGATTTATCGACCAAATTGCACAATCCACATGAGAGGAAGTGTCGAGGCTGACTTTTTCTGTTGCAAAAAAAAGTGCGATAAAAAATGAATATGTAAAATCAAGCATCCTCGTGGGACACCCATAATGTTGCATTATTGAAAACCAACGTACATAATCGTTATCATCTGGTATATCATTAGTAAATAGATGAAATTGACGCTTAAATCTTCGCAACATGCCTTTCTCATATTTATCCGCATTTTTTAAATCAATAACATAATCAAGGAAGGATCTTTCTAAGCTCGTTTTCAGATCCCAGCAAAAATCTAATTGTCCTCTGAAAATCCAATTTTCCCATTTGCCATTATTAATTGTATTATCATAATAAAAATCATTGAGCTTCTTCCAGTTATTTATATTTTCAACTTTCGTGTATACATCAGGCATAATTCAACCCCTCCACAATCTTAATCTCCTCATCATTAAGCCCATATAATTCATACACCAGGGCATCGATCTGGCGGTCGAGGAGATCAGCTTTTTGTTTGAAAATTGCATCATCTTTATCTGATGCGCATGTTGACAAAGATTCATATGCAGCTATATTTTGTTTTACTAAATCACTTATTTTCTCATCTTCGGGTTTTGAGGGAATAGGTACTCTTTCTAAATAAATTTTTTGTTGCATCAACCTACCCCCCTTCTCTGCATCACCTAAAACCGAGCAAATTTTTTTTAAATAAAACCATACGATTTTCGAGTTTAAAACTCCAAGTAAATAATAATCCTCTAATGGTATAATAAATGCTGTTTTGTTAATATATATTCCACAATTATCAAAAGCAAATCGACTCTCTTTGGCTATCTCAGGATAGGTAATTTTTATTTTTTCAAATTCATTATAGTAATCAACTGTATCCTGAATTTCATACCATTTATAATTTCCGGGTTTTCTACCTTTTCCTGGTTCCAGTTTGCTCCTAAATTGGGTTAGGTGTTTTTTTATAACAGGGTAATTATCAATGTTTATACCTCTTCTGGTAAATATTAGATAATTATCTTTGTAATGGATTTTATATTTCCTTATATCATCACCATTAGCAAAGGGTTTTATTATATTACTATTATTTGAATCCTCCGCGATGAGCTTATCCCGTGTCGCCTGGTCTATTATGAATGCCTCGTTTAAACCGGTTTTAATTCCATAAAATATTTTCCCTTCTACATACTCACCGAGGGGAATACTATTTTTTTTCAATTTATCTAATAGTTCTGTTTCTTTCAAATCAGACAGGGTCCATCCCTCGTTACCCAATGCTCTTTCATCAAGAATTTTAGATACATGCGAAATCATATCAGTAAGTGAATCGAAATCCAACGTTTTTATCTGCGCGAACTCAAACGATTGGTTTTGTAATTTATTTTTTATCAACACGATTATCGAAGGGAAGGTTGCGGCTTTTTCAAAAACCGGTAATTCGCCGAAATCTATTAGTTTATCAATTTGAGCATTATTCTTTATAAACTCCCTCAATGGCCACCCATAATTGGCCCTCATCCACTTATTGGCTACGATATAAGAGAACCGCCCGCCGGATTTGAGCAGCGACACGCCCCTTTCGATAAAGTAGGCGTACAGGTCGGCCACGCCGTGGTATACCTTGAAATGATTCTGAAAATATTCTTTGTACTCGGAAAGCATCTCCTGGCGTACATAGGGCGGATTGCCTATCACACAATCAAACCCGTCCGCGTTCATGATCTCCGGGAAACCATTTTTCCCCGCCCAGTCGAAGGCGTTCACGCATTTAAATTCTTCGTCGCTGAACAGTTTCAGGTCCCGGCCCTCGTAGTAGTCACTCCCGATCAAGCTGTTCCCGCATTTGATATTCCCTGTCATGTCCGGAAGCAGGGTGCCAACGAAAAGCTGGGCCTCGCCCTTGTCGAAACCTTCCTCAAGGAGCTTCAGGTACAAGCTCATGATCGCCACTTCCGTGGCCTCCCGGTCTATGTCCACACCGAAGATGTTGTTTTTCAGTATTTCCCGTTTCTTATGGATGGCGACCAGCGCCTCGCCCTCCGGCGTCTCGTACCAGTCGTTTTTATACTTCTTTTCCGCCCGGTGTTCAGTATACCACTGCCGATGGTATTCAACCAGGTAACCGAATGCGCCGATGAGGAAGCTGCCAGACCCGCACGCCGGGTCAAGTATCCTGATTATGCTGATCTGTTCCGGCGTTTTCCCCTTGAAGATCTCCCCCACCGTATTTTCAACTATATAGCGGACTATGTATTCCGGCGTATAGTACACGCCTCCCGCCTTGCGCACCTCTGGTTTTTCCTCCACTTTTGCGCGGTGTTCGCTGGTGAGGCGTATCTTTGATCCCAGGAACTTTTCGTAAATGCGGCCCAATATCTCAGGCTCAATGATGTCAAACTGGAACGGCGAAGCGGGCCAGCATAGGTTTTTCACAATCGTCTTTATAACCTTGCCGTCTATTTCAAGCGATTCGCTGAAATGCTTCTTAAACATCAGGCCATTATATGCGCTATCAAGACGCTGGAACACGGGAATGAGGCATGAATACGCTTCTTCGTCTTCCTTCTTTTCGATCATGCGGGCAAGAAGGCCCTCCTCCTCAATGCCCCGGTCCTCAAGGTTACGGATGAAAATAAGCCGGTCGAGAATACGCTGGACCGCCTCATTGATCTCATCCACGGAAAGCGACTTGTTCCTTATCGCTATGTTTTTCGCCAGCGTCTCCCGCCATTCGGTAATATCTGTCAGAAATTCAATGTCCAGTGACTTGGTATTTTTTGAAATCTTTCCTGCAAGCTTTTCAATACTGCCGTTTAGAACCGCTTCTTTTGAAAAGGTGTTATACAGATGGTCCCACTTGTCCGGGAAATCGGTATATTTCAGGTCATAATCCTTGATAATCCCCTGCAGGGGATTATCATACAGGGGCCGGGAAAGAGTGTTGAATACGCGGAATTCCTGGAAATCGGTAAGCACCACGACCGGCGATTTTCCGGCAGTGGAAAAGGCGTACCGCTTCGCCTGAAATACCGGCCCCTTCTCGGTGAGCGGCACCCACGGGGCCTTTGCCTCTACGAAAAACTTGACTTTCCCGTTAGCGCGGAAAGCATAGTCCGGTTTCTTTGTGCTGGAATTATCGCGCTGGGAAAACTCTCGGTGAACGTCCCACATCCTGCGCTGTATGCCGGTCTGGTCGAGCTCCCAACCGAGCGCTACAAACAAGGGGTCAATAAAACGATTTCGCGCTTCTGTTTCCTGAAAAGATTTACTCAGGTATATCTTTTCGTTTTTTTGAAAATCATCAACTTTTTATACTGCTCCCCTGACTTGACAAGCCACCCATAAGACATGATATAATGTCAATAGGGAGGCAATATCATGGATAAAGAACAAGAAAACGAAAGTGCCCAGAGATGGACAACGAAAAGAAAAACA
>JAGODU010000260.1 GCA_017998095.1 Prolixibacteraceae bacterium
CATCCCAAGCTGCCCGGCAAAACCAGAACAAGCAGACATTGGATATTCTTACGACGAAAGAGGAAATATTTCAAACACTAAATTTCTCCCTGCAAACGTCAATCAAACTGCGTCTTATAATAGTAGAGGTTGGGTGGATATGATTGAAGCAAGAAACGGCGATAATCCTAATATTTTATATTTTAGTCAAACGCTTGATAGAGATAATGTTGGAAATATTACTCAACAGATATCTCAGCAGTATGGACAAAACAGCATTACTCAAAATTATGAGTATGACAATTTATATCGTTTAACTCATTGGGATGCTAATGGAAATGACGATGTTGATTTTACTTACGATGTTATGGGGAATCGGCTTTCAGAAGTTTCTGGAAATTCTACGAAAACTTACGTTTTCAATGACCCGAAAAGTTCTAACAGATTGATTAATGTAAATGATGGAACAGACAAAAGACGTGTCTTTTGGTATAATGAAATCGGAGCTATTGATTACATTGAAAGTTTTGATGAAAATAATATCAATTTAAAAAGTCAGAGTTTTTATTTTAATTCTGAAGGAAGAGTGAAACGCTTAAAGAAATTTGATTTAGGCGATGATGATGGGATTCATTGCGGGTACGATGAAACTAAAGCAATGTCAATAGAAAAACGGACAGTTTGGCAATACCGCTATAGTCCGCTTGGTGCAAGAGAGCAAAAGCGTTTGCTATATACTCCAAAAGGTGATGCTATTTGCTATTACTATGATTATTCAAATCCACCTTATTACCCTTTGGTAACTGAAAGAAACCACCACACTTGGGAATACTATATGCTCGGCGCTGGTGGCGAACAACTTGCAGTTTATAATGGAGTGCAGGTGAAATTTGATAGAGAAGACAATGAAACAGAAAGATTCGTCTATATGTATTTGCATTCTTTCATTTCTGCGGGTGGGCAACTTGTTACGCTGGCAGATGGAACGAAGCAGTTCAACATAGTGGATAATCTTGGTTCTGTTCGCTGCATTGTCAGTTGGGACGGAACTACTGTATCAACGCAAGCATTCGACTATAAGCCCTTTGGTGATTTGCAAAGTGCAGGTGAAGAAAACAGAATCGGCTACTTTGGAGAGCAGCGAGACAAAGAAAGCGACTACTTTGCAATGGCCTTCCGCCTCTACGACCCCGAAATTGGCAGATTCCTTGCAATAGACCCTTTGCTTGATATGCAGCCCTCGCAAACGCCTTACCACTACTGCTTCAACAACCCCACCTCTTTCACCGACCCAACTGGACTGTATCCGGAAAAGGAGAAAGGGGATAAGGTGCAGGTTGTGGTAGCAGCAAAGCCAGAACTTATGCAAAATAGAGAAAATTTTCTAGAGGAATTTTTATCTTATCAAAGAAAAATGGCAAAATTTCATGCAGAAATGGCTGCAATGTCTGAAGCATGGTTTGACTGTTTAAATTTAGCTCAGGATGATGCACATTATCGTGCTGCTGGAGGAGGCTCTGGTGGCGGCGGTTATGATACTGGCTATAATGGCGGCGGTCCAAGTGATAGAACGGGAACAGGAACGAGATATGGTTCAATGTCGTATTCAATCAATGGAGTTGAAGGAGAAATTATATACAGATATAACGAAGACCAAGACAAAGAATTAATTGAAAAGAAGATTAGAGAGGGGCTGGACTGGCAATGCAAAGATTTGTTAACAAGAATTGACCTCGAATATTACTTTAAGGGCTGTAATTCAATTTGCATTGATTTTACAAAAACTGGGAGAGAACTCGGATTAGCTTATGGCAAAGGTTGGCCTTATTTAGATGGAAGTTCTTCCAATGCATGGAATTATCCAGACCAGCAAGATATTGATGATGGTTTTGCTAATGGGAATGGTTATACCACAATAGGTTTAGAAGATGGATTTATATATATAGCTTCGGAGTTTTTAAATGAAGGCATTAATAGCGCTGCACATATATATGCTGATGTTGATATAAACAACCACTCTGATGGTTATTATAGGAAATATGATTTCAATTTGGTTTTTGGACATGAAACGGGACATACATTAGATGCAACGTTAAAAGCGTACCCTATTTATCAAGAATATGAAGCCCGTTGGCGTGCTAAACGTCAATGGGAAGCAAACAATCCAGGTAGGCATTATATGGATGAAATGTTAAAATATTAACAGGAGAAAATTTTATGAAAACGAAAATTCAAGTAGTATTATTAATAATATTTTTACTTCAGCTTAATAGCTGCCAAACAACAAAGTATGGTTTTAACAAATCAGACTTAAAAGCAAACTACAAAATTGTAGAAAAAATAATAAACAATGTTGATTCATTATATTCTATATTCAGTGATCCTTCATTAGTTGATAAAAATATATTTTTAAATAAAAAAAATATTGAAATTAGTAATGCAATACTTACAGAACATATTTTAGAAAATAAATTTTTAAATGGTTATGATTTCGTTGATGAAGATATTACTGAATTTTATAGTGATGATCCTAAAATTGTAAAACATTTTTATTATGAACACAAAATAAAAATAAAAAGCAGATATAATGGAGAGATTATTTGGTTTGTTTTTATTAATGAAACAGGAACAGTTTGGAAATTTGCTAGTTTCTATTTTTGTAATAATTATAACGAACGAAGTCCACATAATCCTGTACCATGTGATAAAAAATAATGCATAATCTAACAACCAAGCAGGGCAGATATTTCCACTGACCTGCTTTTTCCCTGCGGTCAGAAGTTTTTTCTGATTGCAATGCTACAAAACGTAAGGATGTGTAACTGAAAAAAACCACCACACTTGGGAATACTATATGCTCGGTGCTGGTGGCGAACAACTTGCAGTGTATAACGGTGTGCAGGTGAAATTTGATAATGCTGATAATGAAACAGAACGCTTTGTTTATATGTATTTGCATTCATATATCTCTGCAGGTGGGCAACTCGTTACGCTGGCAAACGGAACAAAGCAGTTCAACATAGTGGATAATCTTGGTTCAGTGCGCTGCATTGTCAGTTGGGACGGAACTGCTGTTTCTTCAGAAGCATTCGACTACAAACCCTTTGGCGATTTGCAAACAGCAGGTGAAGAAAACAGAATTGGTTACTTTGGAGAGCAGCGAGACAAAGAAAGCGACTACTTTGCAATGGGCTTCCGACTCTACGACCCGGAAATAGGCAGATTCCTTGCAATAGACCCGCTCCTTGATATTCAGCCATCGCAAACGCCATACCACTACTGCTTCAACAACCCCACCTCTTTCACCGACCCAACGGGACTTTACCCGGAAAAGGAGAAAGGGGATAAAGTGCAAGCGATGGAAATAAATTATTTTGTTAATGAACAAATATATCATTCTTTAATGAATAATAAAATTTCATACGAAGAAAACTGGGAAATGGCTAGACGGCAATGGAGAGGACTTTTTTATCTAATCTCTGATAAAAATTATTATAAAAGAATGAACGGAGATGGCGGAGGTGGCGGCGGTTCCAGCAGCGGAAGAACGGGAACGAATCAGAGCGGGAATGGGTTATATAATTATTTACCACCATTTATTCAAAAATTAATTGATAATAATAAAGAAACTATTGACAATGCTTATAATTATGTAAAAAAAACAGGTAAAGAAGTTGGATGGCCAATAATTCTTGGTATTGATGGAAATCTACGTTTAGGAAAAATGCAATCAGCAACAGATAAAGATCCCGATAGTATAATATGGTCTTGGGATGAATCAGAATTATCTTCAGGTGAAAGTTTTTTTGGCTCCATTCATTTCCATCCAGACAATGTTTATAATAGAAATTGTGATTATTTTTCTGAAAATGACTTGATTAGCTTCGGAGATTTCACTAAATATAACAGTGATATAGGACATAGAATTACGACAGATTCATTCTTTCATATTATGATTTCTGCAGGAACTGGAAATATCTATGGTTTAGGATGTACTAATGCAAGAATGTTTAATGATTGGCAATCATATTATCATCAGAAAGATGATTGTACAAGATTAAAAGGTTGGCGTTCAATAGAAAGTTACAGGCAATCTATTTTTAATGAATATGCAAGTCCACGTTTTAATATAAACCAATATTTAATACATTATCAATTAAAATATAAATAATTATTAAAAAATATTTTATAAATTGGAGAAAAATAATGAAGAAATACATTGTAATTATTTTTAGTGTTATTATTTTTATAATATTAACTTGTTTGTTTTTATTTCATAATAAACAGGAAAAAGAATTATTTTTATATGAAACAGAATCTTTTAAAAGACAAGATACTATTATTGATGCGATGTATAGCAATCTCGAAAGAAGTGCTATTTATAATGTAAAATTTGTTAATGTTGATTACTCTAAAAGAATAACTATAGATGAAATAGTTGAAGAAGTTAAAAATATTTACCCAATAATGGATTCATCAACATCATATTTTAGTTTAAGATTTCATATTTATAATAAAAAAAATGTGTTATCTTCAAAATATTTAACATACACGTTTTATAAAGATAGTATATTTACTTATGATTTAAAAATCTTT
The DNA here is from genome assembly GCA_017998095.1 of Prolixibacteraceae bacterium. Next base: position 4,576 of record JAGODU010000260.1, read on the forward strand.
TTGCCAAAGATATTTGATAGCTTAATAATATCAAATTATAAAATTGATAGTCTTTATTTTATGGAAAGTTATGGTTATAATAAAGATAGTTTGTTTTCATTTGTTAGAAAACAAAGAGATTACAAGATAGTACAATTAAAATATGATATGTATAGTAGAATTAAAGATTTTGAACAAAATGAGTATAGAAGAGAGCAAATGAAACACGATCCATTCTATAGGGTTAGAGACAGTCTAAAAGCTGTTTTAAAGCGTTAGGTTTTTGTTGTTTTGCTTTTTCAAACTTTCGCAAAGTTGGGAAACTTTACGAAAGTGCTGTTTTGCAAGTCATCCGATGACTGGGAAGTCATCGGATGACTACTT
>JAGODU010000261.1 GCA_017998095.1 Prolixibacteraceae bacterium
TTGAGTGGAAACTGAGAAAAGTTGATAATTTTAGAAACTTAAAAATCATGAAAGAAGCAATAATCAAATTCGTTCACGAGTCAACTCCGGAATCCTCTTAATTTCAACTAAAAATTGGACAACATCAGATTTAGTAGAAAAGGTATATTCAGTATCAATATTAAAAACAGAATTGCCCCTCCAATGACCCATTTGACAGCTTGATTCGGCGTAATTAAAATCCTGAAAATATTGGTACTCCAGGAACGATTTGAAAGTATAACAGCGATATTAGAAGCAATTAGGGCTACAAACGTTAGGGCCCTGACTTCCTTTTCATTATAACCAATTTTTAATGAAATAAAGTCAGTAGCGTTTCGATATAATTAAAACAATTTCAGTTGGTTATAATTTTGTTCTTTGAAATCTTGTAAATCGGCTTTATTAAACAGTTGATATAGAGGGTCTTTGTCAAAGATGTTAATGCTTAAAATCTGTAGAATTTCGTAGATGGACTGTGTCAATCTGAGTTTCTTTTTCATGATCAGTACGATAACATATACTGAGATGGCTATCCAGATTTGAATTTTTACAGCATTTTGACTGTTACCCCAGAAGGATTTGATCTTTAAGTGTTGCTTGATCCATTTAAAAAAGATCTCTATGAACCACCGATGCTTATAAAGCAGGGCTATTTCCAATGCTGAGAGTTCAAAATTGTTGGTTAAGAATACAAAGGTTTTATCGGTTTGCAGATCATAAAACTTTATTCGACGAATCTTTTCCGGATAATCTTTCGATACATAGAACCCTGACAATTTGATGGTTTGATCACACATGACTCCCTTTGTCTTATCCACACCCGATGAGTATAAACGAATGAATTTCAGATTCTTTTTCGCTCGGATGATAAAGAAAGCAGTGGCTCTGTGGATTCGATACAAACGGAAAAAATCAAGAAAGCCCCTGTCCATCACATAAAAGCTGTCCGGCAGTATGGTAATCAGATCCAATATATTGACATCATGCATTTTGCCATCAGAGATGAACACAAATTCTGGGATGGACGTTTTTAAATCCAGCATCGTGTGCAGTTTTACTGCTGCCTTGTGCTTTCGGAACTTAGCCCAGGGGAAAAGACTTAAACAAAGATCCACTGTGGTGGAGTCAATGGCGAAAACGTTATTCTTAATCTCCACTTCAAGTTGATTATCATCGCCATAAAGCTCCTTTGCCTGCCGGATCAGTAGCAATGCAAAATCCTGATAGATACGCCAATCCCTATTTTCATTGGCTTTGCTTAGGGTTGATTTAGTGATGGCTTTACCGATGCCTAAATGATAAAGTTTTGTCGAGTTAGCCTGTATACAAAGAATGGTATCAGAGAGACTTTCCCGATGAGTCAGTTGACCAAAAGCCATACATAGAAACTGCTTCCAGCAACTAAAGTGCTTGGTTTTATAATCGCCATTATACTTGTTGACACACTTTAAAAAGTCATTGTGTGACACGAGCTCAAATAGTTGCGAGAAGACATACTTGCCCTGATTCATAAAATAGTTTTGTTAAAAACTGCAAAACTATTTTCAAATCATTTGAATAACAAAACCTTCTAAAAGTCCGATTTATCAATGATTTCAAAGAACGTCAATTCAAAACATCAAAACGGTAGTGAAATAAAGTAAATCAGAAATGTAATAAGTAAAATGCCTATACCTTGTGTACAACTCAGTAAAATCTTTTTTGAACCAAAGAAAGGTTCACTTATTTTTTTAGGAGGCCTTGACATTACATTCTTTTCTTCCTTTTCATTTTCAAAAATGATAGAACATGCCGGATCAATTATTAATTCAAGAAATACTATATGAACAGGCCATAAAATCAATGGCAGGTCTGAAAAAAGTACAGGAATTAAAGATAACCCAGCAATGGGGACATGGATTGCAAAAATATAACTTAATGCCTTTTGCAAATTATCAAATATTCTTCTGCCCATTTTAACAGCACCTACAATAGATGCAAAATTATCATCCATTAAAACCAGTGACGATGCTTCTCTGGCAACATCTGTACCTTTTTCACCCATTGCAATACCAATATTGGCTGATTTAAGTGCTGGGGCATCATTAACACCATCACCCGTCATGGCAACAATTTCATTATTTCGCTTTAATGCATTTATTATCTTTAGTTTTTGTTCAGGTACCACACGGGCAAAAATATTTACATCCTTTATTTTTATTGCCAACTCTTCTTCTGTGAGTTTTTCAAGTTCCGGACCGCTTATACAATTTTCCGGCTTTTTCAGCCCAATATCTTTACCAATATTCATGGCTGTAACCGGATAGTCTCCTGTAATCATAATTACCCTGATTCCGGCTTTATAACATTCTTTTACTGCATCCGGTACATTTTCACGGATAGGATCGGAAAGGCCTATTAAACCTACAAATTTGAATTCAAAGTCATGTTGTATCTGGGGCAATTCCCGGTTTTGTATTTGAGCATAAGCAACAGCTAATACCCTCAGACCAGATGATGCCATTTCTGAGACAGCTTTTTCATATTCGATTTGTTCTATTGAATCAAGGTGACACAAATCAAAAATGGCTTCAGGCGCACCTTTTGCGGCAATTATTTGTTTGTCACTGCCGGTATTCGAAAATACCCTTGACATGGCTAATAATTCCTTTGACAAGGGGTATTCTTTTTCCATTTTCCAGTCGGTATGAATATGCTCAGTATTCAATAAAAACTTATCGCCCATGTTAATTATCGCCTTTTCCATTGGGTCAAAAGGATTAGCTTGGCTGGCAAGGATACCATATTCAATGATTTCATGAAATTCTTCAGGAAATGAATTCGTTTCGTTGCTTGAAAAGAAACTTTTTCCATTAAATAATCTGTTAACAGTCATTTTGTTCTGTGTCAGGGTTCCTGTTTTATCAGTGCACAAAACAGTTGCAGAACCAAGTGTTTCTATTGCTGCAGGTTTTCTTGTTAAAACATTTCTTTTTGAGATTCTCCATGCGCCAAGAGCCAGAAACACAGTAAGAACAACCGGAAATTCCTCAGGAAGCATTGCCATTGCCAAAGTTATACCAGCAAGAAAACCTTTTAAAATATCGCCCCGGGTTAAAAAATAAATAACAATGACAAGAACACATAGAATTATACCTATTATTGCCAGACGTTTAACTAATGTACCCATTTCTTTTTTTAACTGTGTGGGTTCTTCTTTTACCGATTCCAATGCTTTCCCAATTTTTCCAATTTCGGTTTTAATTCCAGTAGCCGTTACTTTGGCAATGCCATTACCCTGTACTATCATCGAACCTGAATATAGATATGGAATGTCATCGCCACCGGGAACAAACTCTTTATCATTTTCCAACCATTCTCTTTTGCGCACTGGAACAGATTCGCCTGTTAACAGGGATTCGTCAGCAAGCAAACTCACGGAATTAAGAACTATTGCGTCGGCTGGTACCCTGTCGCCTTCCTGTAAAAAAATTATATCACCAGAAACAACCTCTCTGCCCGGTATCTTTTTTGTCACACCATCCCTTATGACAAGAGCTCTTGGACTGGCAAGATTTTTTAGTGCATCCAGGGCTTTTTCTGTTTTTTTCTCCTGGTAAAATTCAATACCCATCACAAAAAGAACAAAGCTCATTAACATAAGACCTTCCTGTATATCGCCAAGTACAAGATATAAAGTACCACAAGCAACCAGCAGCAAAAACATGGGTTCTTTAATAACTCCCAAGGCTATATTGAAAATGTTTTTTGGCCTGGCAGAAGGTAATTCGTTATATCCTTCAGATTTGAGTTTATTTTGAGCCTGTTCTTCTGTCAGACCTTTATAATTTGTTGAATTATTCTGGATTCCCATATAATTTAATTTGTATTATTGTTAATATGAGGGGGGTCTGGGGGCATGACCGTGAATTTAAGTAAAATCTACCTTAACTCACTGTCCTAATTTTGGGGGGAACTATAAGTGAACTTTACTTTCCGATACAAAACTTCCCAAAGATGTTCCCCAGGATCTCTTCGCTGGTGATCTCGCCGGTGATCTCGCCCAGGTGATACAACGCCTGGCGGATGTCGGCGGCGATCAGGTCGGTGGGCGTACCCTTCTGGATGCTACTCTCCACATGCTTCAAGGACTTATGTGAACGGACCAGCGCCTCGTAATGCCGAACGTTCGATACAAGCGCCTGGTCCATCGGAAAGCCTTCTTCAACGGATTTGCGCAGCTGGGCGGTGATCAGGTTGATGTTCTCGCGGCGCTTGGCCGACACAAAGATCGTCTCCAGATCCACCAGCTCCTGGAAATCCTTGGGGATCTCCATCAGCTTGTCGATCTTGTTGCCGATCAGGATCCATTTCTTCGTACGGTCCTTCATGTACTCCCGGAACTCTTCCACCACTTCCTTTACGTCATCCCATGTACATTCGCTCACATCGCACACGTACAGGATGATCCTGGCCTGGCGTATCTTCTCATAGGTGCGCTCGATGCCCATGCTCTCGATCTCGTCCCTGGCCGGACGGATGCCTGCTGTGTCGATGAACCGGAACGATACCCCGTCGATGATGATGGTGTCTTCAATGGTGTCCCGCGTTGTGCCCGGCACCTCCGATACGATCGCCCGTTCTTCATTGAGGATCGCATTCAACAGGGTGGACTTGCCCACATTGGGCTTTCCGACGATGGCCACAGGTATGCCGGTCTTAAGCACATTGCCCATGGTGAAGGAGTCGATCAGCGTTTTAATGTGCCGGTCCATCGTATGGATCAGTCCCAGCAGCTTGCGGCGGTCGGCAAACTCCACGTCCTCCTCGCTGAAATCCAGCTCCAGCTCCAGCATCGAAGCGAAATCCACCAGCTGCTGCCGCAGCTTCTTTATGCTGTCGGAAAATCCTCCGCGCATCTGG
>JAGODU010000262.1 GCA_017998095.1 Prolixibacteraceae bacterium
GGAATAACAATCGCGCACAACAAAAAGTACCACATCCGAATAATGAAAAAGATGATGTGAATCAGATACCGGGGAAACGGGAGCAGAATCAAGGATTACATAATCGTAGTTTGCTTTCAGAAGGTCAATAAACTCAACGGTCTTATAGTCAGCAATCAGCTCAGCAGGATTTGGAGGAATAATGCCTGATGTAATAATATCAAGATTAGGGAATTTAGTTTTTTGTACTATCTCTTCATAAGAATTATGGCCTATGAGATAATTTGTGACACCAATATTTCTTTCAAGTTTAAATCGCTGGGCAAGCTGAGGACGCCTGAGGTCGAAACCTGCAAGTACAGTTCTTTTGCCTGTAAGAGAATAAGCCTGGGCAAGATTAATTGCAACATGCGATTTACCTTCTCCGGGAATGGACGAAGTAACAAGTATGACAGGATTGTTTTTATTCTTGATCATGAATTGCAGTTTCGTCCTGACGATCCTGAATGCTTCGGCCTTTGGGGAGTCGGGTCTGGAAAACACTTCATTTTCAGAATCATCATCAGAATTTGGTATGTAACCGATGATAGGCTTAGGGGTAATTTGTTTCACATGATCGGGTGAATCAATTTTAGTATTAAAAAACTCTTGGATAACTATTATTGAGGCAGGAATCATCAATCCAATCATAAGAGCAATAAGGTAATTGATCATTACCTTTGGTTTGACAGGTACTGAATTAATCCTTGCAGGATCAATAACTTCGTTTTCCGTAGTATTTGAGGCTTTGGCAATTTGAACTTCAGCCTTACGCTCAAGCAAAAAAGTATATAGATTATCGGTAAGGGAAAAGCGTCTTTTAATGTTGAACAATTCCCTTTCCGATCCGGGGAGAGTACTTATGATTTTATTCATCCCTTTAATCCTGTTATTCAAATCATTCAAAGAAATATCGACACCTGCAACAAGGTTTAAAGCGTTCTCCCTGATGTTTTTACGGGCATTAAGAATCCTTGAGTCAAGTGATTTCAAAGGGCCAAACTCTGCACCTTTCTTCAAATTAGTGAGAGAAGATTTTTCAGAAGAAAGCTGATTTATTTCAAGAATGAGCTTGTTGAGAAGCGGATCCTGCACACCCATTGCTGAAGGGGCAAGGACAGATTCAATATCGTTGTTTTCTTCGATGTAATTAAGAATATAGCTGTAGTAATCTTTTTGCATTTCAAGCTCCATCTTTTGATTTTCATAGATTTGAAGCTGTTCGAATATCTGTTCAGAATGAGAAGAAAGATCCATTACTTTATTTTGCAACCTGAAGTTCTGGAGAGCATCTTCAGCAATACTAAGTGAGAGTGATATAGTATCAAGTTGCTTGTCAATAAACTGAATAGTATTATCAGCAAATTCATTCTTTTTCTCAAGGCTCCGGTTTAAATACATGCAGGTAAGCTTATTTATGAAATCGACTGCTTTTATTGGATTTGAATCATTAATGGAGATGCTTATCATAGATGAACCTTTGGTGATTGGTTCAATTGTCATTTTTGCCTGATATGACAAAGTCAGATAATCGGGAGTACAGAAATAAAACGAGTATTTATTTTTAGTTTTATCAGAAGAGAAGTCTTCATTAATAATAATTTGAAAATCACAAAAAGAAGTTTTGATATGTTCACCGGAAGATATTTGTTTATCAATGTCGAATTCATAATACCCATCATCAAATTGATCGTTATCGTATTTATAGAGAGGAGCTTTATCCGTTGCAGCAGAAACATGAATTTTCCCTTTATTGTTAATTTCAACGTCAAATACTACACCAATTGGCTGGAAGTGAGATTTATCAAAGACAACCTTAAAAGGAGAATCTTTATATATTTCTCTGCTGATGAAACTTTCCTTTTGATAATAGGATATATTAAAATCAAGTGCTTCAATAGTGCGCCTTACCTGGTTGTATGACTTGAGAATTATCGTCTGGTTTTCGAAGTTTTGCAGGCTGGGAAACAATCCAAAGCCTGAAGTGAGGTCCATTCCTGCACTTGCAGCCCTTGTCCACGGGGCATCCTTAGCGTTATCTTCAATGAGTAAAGTTGTCGATGTGCAGTAAGTCCGGGCAGAATACTTATTGAAAAGGAAGGCCACAGCGATCATGAATACGGCAGACAGGGCAAACCAGTGTATGTTAATCCAAAAATAGCTGAATAGCTTTCTAAGGTCAATTGTCTCGTCATCATTCTCCGGCAGGTTATTGCTTTTCAGGTTTGGGTTCATTATTTAATTAATAAAAAGTTAGTCAGTTTATAAATAGTATGAAATTGCATTATACAAGAGAACGACAGTATTGATAGTTGTCAGGATAGCAGAAAAGGGGAGAGTCTTGCTTCCCCATATCATATTTCTGGGTTCGGCATAAATGATATCTCCCGGTTTTAAGTAGAAATATTCATTTGAAATTAAAACCTTAGAAGTAAAATCAATTTTTTTAACAGTTTTGCCTTCGGGGGTATTTCTTATGATGCTTATTTTATGAAAGTTGGCATAATCAGTGAAATCATTTCCATAACCAATGGCCTCATAGATAGTCATATAATCCCTGGTGAATCTGTAAGTGCCGGGATTGTTGAATTCGCCGAGAAGGGTAAAACATCTGTTAACAGGTTTAACAACTACAGAAAAGTGGATCAGGTGTCTTGAAACAGAATCTTCAATTAATTTTTTCACCTCTTCAACAGTAAGTCCGGCAACCTTAAGATACCCAAGGTAAGGGATTTCAATATTTCCCGCTTCATTAATCTTATAACTATCCAAATCTGTTGAAGTTTCATTATAATGTTGATTATCTTCGGGGTTTAAATTAAAGAATTGCGACATCTGATCGTCAGAGATTATTTTAATATACAGATTATCATCAGGCTGAAGGCGGTAAGGTTCAGGATTTGGCGCAGTAATCAGTGTTTTATCATCAATATCCTGCAGATATACAATGTCGCTGAGCGGGACACATGAGTGAAGAAAAAAAAGGGATATTAGAAATACGGGGAGTAGTTTTTTCATTATTTAGAGATAATTTGAGTGCGATATTAAAAGCAATTTATTAAAGGGAAAAATATATTCAGTATCAAGTGATACAGAAATTTAAGAACACAGCGGTTTTGAAATATTTAGGGTTAAATTTCTTTTTGGATGATTCATGTAATATTCATGCATGTTAAGAAAGATAATTCATATTGACATGGATGCTTTTTTTGCTTCAGTAGAGCAGAGAGACAATCCTTCCTTGCGGGGGAAGCCTGTTGCTGTTGGAGGGTCAACAAAAAGGGGGGTTATTGCTGCTGCAAGCTATGAAGCAAGGAAATATGGTGTTCATTCGGCAATGCCAACATCAACAGCTTTAGCGCGTTGTCCGGGTTTGATTTTGGTTAAGCCCAACGGTCATGCATACACTGAGGCATCGCATATAATACAGTCGATATTCTTTGATTATACCGATCTGGTAGAGCCATTATCATTGGATGAAGCTTTTCTGGATGTAACATTTCATAAATCGGGTCCCGATTCTGCAACACTGATAGCCAAAGAAATAAAGGAAAGAATAAAGAGTGAAACACAATTAACTGCATCGGCAGGGGTTTCATACAACAAATTTTTAGCTAAAATTGCATCTGATTATAAAAAGCCGGATGGTTTGTTTGTCATTCCTCCTGAAGATGCAATTGCATTTATTGAAAAGCTTAAGATTGATGATTTTTTTGGGGTAGGAAAGGTAGCTGCGCAAAGATTTCATGACATGGGGATATTTACGGGAAGTGACCTGAAGAAGATATCAAAAAACGATCTAATCAGTTGGTTTGGTAAAGCAGGAGGATATTATTACAACATTGTCAGGGGGATAGATAACAGGGAAGTGAAGCCGGCAACTGAAAACAAGTCGATAGGAGCAGAACAGACATTTGAAAAAGATATAACAAACACTGAAGAATTGTTAACTCGATTGAAAGCGATCATTGACAGGGCATGGAGAAGAGTTGAAAGACATGAAGCAGAGGGGAGGACAGTTACTCTTAAGATAAAATTCTTTGATTTTGAAGTAATAACGCGTAGCAGAACTATTGAAAAATATATAAATTCAAAAGAAATATTCGTACAGGAAATTATTGATATTTTCATGAATGAAACCCCCTTTAAAAAGCCTGTTCGTCTTTTAGGGGCGACACTTTCAAACATTAAAGGCGATGATGTAAGTCCTGTTCAAACAGAAATTGATTTTTAAAAAAGAAGCATGGAAGAAAAAATTTATCAGTTTGTAGCATCGAAGACCGGACTTTCACTGGTTCAGGTAAAGAACACAATACTCTTACTCAAGGACGGGGCAACAATACCCTTTATTTCAAGGTACAGGAAAGAAGTAACCGGTAGTCTTGATGAAGTTAAGATAGCTGAGATTCAAAAGGAATATAATTATTTCACAGAGCTTGACAAGAGAAAGCAAACTGTACTGAAGACCATTGAAGAGCAGGGAGCATTAACACCGGAATTAAGGAAGCAGATTGAAGATACATATGACTCCTCTGTTTTAGAAGATATTTACCTTCCATATAAGCCCAAAAAGAGAACAAGGGCTACAATTGCAAGGGAAAAAGGATTGGAGCCACTGGCGAAGATAATAATGGGTCAGTATGAATGGAACATATTAAAGAAAGCTACCGAGTTTGTACGCAAGGATGTAAAAGACGTTGAGGAAGCACTTGCCGGAGCAAGAGATATAATTGCAGAATGGATAAGTGAAAATCAAAGAGCAAGGGATATTGTAAGGAATATTTTCAAAAGGGAGGCATTAATTGAATCAAAAGTTATAAAGAACAAAGAGCAGGATGCTCAGAAATACCGTGATTATTTCAACTGGTCGGAGCCACTTTCCCGGTGTCCTTCACACAGGTTT
>JAGODU010000263.1 GCA_017998095.1 Prolixibacteraceae bacterium
GTGACTGATTCAAGAGTACATATTACTGCAGAAGGATATGGTATTGTTGAATATGTAGATGCTAATGAGATAATTATCAAATACGATAGGACTGATGAACAGAGATTTGTAAGTTTTGAGCCAGATTACAAAACTTATAAACTTCCTAAATATGATAAGACAAATCAGGGTACAAGCATCACTTTGAGTCCAATTATAAGAAAAGGACAAAGAGTTGAGCCAAAACAGATTCTTACTGAAGGATATGCAACTCAAGGAGGAGATTTAGCTTTAGGAAGAAATCTGATGGTTGCATTTATGCCTTGGCAGGGTTATAATTATGAAGATGCTATTGTAATTTCAGAGAAAATAGTAAGAGAAGATATTTTCACTTCTGTTCACATAGACGAGTATGCTCTTGAAGTAAGAGAAACCAAGAGAGGAATGGAAGAATTTACTTCTGACATTCCTAATGTTAGTGAAGAAGCAACTAAAAATCTTGATGAAAACGGATTAATACGCATTGGTGCAAACGTTAAACCTGGTGATATTTTAATTGGTAAAATTACACCTAAGGGAGAATCTGATCCATCCCCTGAAGAAAAATTGTTGAGAGCAATATTCGGGGACAAGGCAGGAGACGTTAAAGATGCATCATTAAAAGCTACTCCATCGTTGAGTGGTGTTGTAGTAGGAAAGAAATTATTTTCCCGGGTCATTAAGGATAAAAAAGGACGCTCTTCATCAAAACCTTTACTTGAGCAGATAGATGAAGCATTTAATCGGCAGATTGAAATTCTTCGTGCTGATCTTGAAGACAGGCTTTTCCAGATAATAAACGGTAAGACATCTCAGGGTGTCAGAGACTATTATGGTGGTGAAGTTATCGGTAAGGGAGTTAAGTTTACGCTTAAACAATTACAGGAAATAGATTATCTTGTTATTAATCCTAATAAATGGACTACAGACAAAGATAAAAACGATATGATTCATGATCTTATCAATAATTTTGTTATTAAGTATAAGGAACATGAAGCAGTTGCACGTCGTGAAAGATATAATGTAACTATTGGTGACGAGCTTCCTGCAGGAATAATTCAGTTGGCGAAAGTTTATATTGCAAAGAAACGTAAGTTGCAAATCGGTGATAAGATGGCAGGTCGACATGGAAACAAAGGTATTGTTTCACGAATTGTAAGGGATGAAGATATGCCATTCCTTGAAAACGGGAAACCTGTTGACATTGTTCTAAATCCTTTAGGAGTGCCTTCACGTATGAATTTAGGACAGATATATGAAACTGTATTAGGATGGGCTGGAAAAGAATTAGGAATTAAATTTGCAACTCCTATCTTTGATGGAGCTACGCTGGACCAGATAAATGATTATACTGACAAGGCAGGAATACCAGCATTTGGGCGCACTGTATTACGTGATGGAGAGTCAGGCGAACCGTTTGATCAACCAGCAACTGTTGGTGTAATTTATATGTTGAAACTTGGTCACATGGTTGAAGATAAAATGCATGCACGTTCAATTGGACCATACTCACTTATTACACAACAACCTCTTGGTGGTAAAGCACAATTCGGAGGACAGCGTTTTGGTGAAATGGAAGTTTGGGCTTTAGAAGCATTTGGAGCTTCACATATTTTACAAGAAATTTTAACTGTAAAATCTGATGATGTTATAGGCCGTGCAAAAGCTTATGAAGCAATAGTTAAAGGAGACCCAATGCCTCAACCAGGAATACCTGAGTCTTTGAATGTTCTTTTACATGAACTTCGTGGTTTAGGTTTGAGTGTTAATATGGAATAATTTGAAATCGATTAAAAATAAATAAATGGCTTTCAGAAGAGAAAATAAAGTAAAGAGTAGCTTTAGCAAAATCTCTATCAGCTTGGCATCTCCCGAAGAAGTTTTGGAACGTTCACACGGAGAAGTCTTAAAGCCTGAAACGATTAACTACAGGACTTATAAACCTGAACGTGACGGATTATTTTGTGAAAGAATTTTCGGTCCGGTAAAGGATTATGAATGTCATTGTGGTAAATATAAGAGGATTAGATATCGGGGTATCGTATGTGATCGATGTGGGGTTGAAGTAACTGAAAAGAAAGTTAGAAGAGAAAGAATGGGACATATTTCACTTGTTGTTCCGGTTGCTCATATTTGGTACTTCAAATCACTACCCAATAAAATTGGATATCTTCTGGGATTACCAACGAAAAAGTTAGATTCTATAATCTATTACGAACGTTATGTAGTTATCAATCCCGGAGTAAAGCAAAGAGAAGGAATTAATTATTTGGATTTTCTGACTGAAGAAGAGTATATTGATATCCTTGATAGTTTACCAAAAGAAAATCAACTGCTTGATGATGATCATCCTGATAAGTTTATTGCAGAAATGGGAGCAGAAGGTTTATACAAGCTTCTTGAGAGAATTGATTTGGATGAACTATCATATGATTTGAGGCATAAAGCCAGTACAGAAACTTCTCAACAAAGAAAGAACGAAGCTCTCAAACGACTTCAGGTTGTAGAAGCTTTCAGAGGCAGCACACAATTAAATCGTCCTGAATGGATGATAGTAAAGGTTGTTCCGGTAATACCACCTGATTTACGCCCTCTTGTGCCACTTGACGGAGGAAGATTTGCAACTTCTGATTTAAATGATTTATATAGAAGGGTAATAATTAGGAATAACCGATTGAAGAGATTGATTGAAATCAAAGCACCTGAAGTCATTTTAAGAAATGAAAAGAGAATGTTGCAGGAAGCTGTTGACTCATTATTCGATAATTCAAGGAAATCTAACGCAGTAAAAACTGAAAATAACAGAGCACTTAAGTCTTTAAGTGATAGTTTGAAAGGAAAACAAGGTCGTTTCCGTCAGAATTTATTGGGTAAGCGTGTTGACTATTCTGCTCGTTCAGTTATTGTTGTAGGACCAAGTCTTCAGTTACATGAATGTGGAATTCCAAAAGGGATGGCTGCTGAATTATACAAACCTTTTATAATTCGTAAGCTTATTGAAAGAGGAATTGTCAAGACAGTAAAATCAGCAAAAAAGATAGTTGATCGTAAAGATCCGGTTGTATGGGATATCCTTGAAAATGTAATGAAAGGTCATCCTGTTTTATTAAACCGTGCTCCAACATTACACCGTTTGTCAATACAGGCATTTCAACCTAAGTTGATTGAAGGAAAGGCTATTCAGTTACATCCTCTTGTTTGTACAGGTTTTAATGCTGACTTTGACGGAGACCAAATGGCAGTTCACCTTCCATTAGGTAATGCGGCAATTCTTGAAGCTCAACTTTTAATGTTGTCATCACATAATCTTTTAAACCCATCAAACGGAGCTCCTATTACTGTTCCTTCACAGGATATGGTTTTAGGGTTATATTACATGACAAAACCAAGAGCAGGTGCCAAAGGAGAAGGTTTAAGATTCTATTCGCCAGAAGAAGCTATAATTGCATTTAATGAAGGTATTGTTGAAATGCATGCTATAGTTAAATGTAAGGTAGATGATATAGATGAGAATGAAAATTTTGTATGTAGAACAATTGAAACAACAATAGGTCGAATATTATTCAATCAATTTGTTCCTAAAGAAGTTGGTTTTATCAACCAGCTTGCAACAAAAAAAGCTTTAAGAGAAATTATTTCTTTGATATTAAGCAAAACTGATAATGCTGTTACAGCGAAATTCCTCGATGATATTAAAAATCTGGGTTATAAGATGGCATATCGTGGAGGATTATCATTTAACTTATACGATGTTATAATTCCTGATGATAAAACAGAGATGGTTCAGGAAGGTTATGATGAGATTGAAGAAGTAATGGCTAACTATAACATGGGTTTTATTACCAATACTGAAAGATATAATCAGGTTATTGATACATGGACCCATGTAAATGCAAAATTGACTCAATCTGTTATGAAAACTTTAAGTAGTGACAGACAAGGATTCAATCCGGTTTACATGATGTTGGATTCCGGGGCTCGTGGATCTAAGGAACAGATTCGTCAGCTTTGTGGAATGAGGGGATTGATGGCAAAACCTCAAAAGTCTGGTGCAACTACAGCACAGATTATTGAGAATCCTATTCTTGCTAATTTTAAAGAAGGGTTATCAGTTCTTGAGTATTTTATTTCAACTCACGGTGCTCGTAAGGGTTTGGCAGATACCGCTCTTAAAACAGCAGACGCTGGTTATTTAACCAGGAGGCTTGTTGACGTAGCTCAGGATGTTATCATTTCTGAAAAGGATTGCGGTACATTGAGAGGACTTGTTGCTACTGCTGTTAAGAAGAATGAAGAAGTTGTTGCTTCTTTATACGATAGAATTCTTGGTAGAACATCAGTGCACGATATATTCCATCCTCAAACAGGTGAGTTATTAGTGCATTCAGGTGATGAAATTTCCGAAGAAGTTGCTAAGAAAATTGAAAATTCACCTATAGAAAGGGTGGAGATCAGATCAGTATTGACCTGCGAATCAAATGTGGGAGTGTGTGCTAAATGTTATGGCCGTAACCTGGCTAACGGCAGAATGGTTCAAAGAGGAGAGGCTGTAGGAGTAATTGCTGCACAATCTATTGGTGAACCTGGTACTCAGCTTACTCTTAGAACATTCCACGTAGGAGGTATTGCTGGTAATATTTCATCTCAGTCAACTATTGTTTCAAGATATAATGGTATTGCTGAAATAGAGGAATTAAGGATCGTTGAATATACAGGTGAAGATGGATCAAAAGTTGATGTTGTTGTTAGCCGTTTAGCAGAATTAAGGATAATTGATAAGAATACAGGAATTACAGTAACAACTCACAGTATTCCTTATGGTTCTAAACTTTTCATCAAAAACGGACAAGAAGTAACAAAAGATCAGTTGATTTGCGAATGGGATCCATATAATGGTGTAAT
>JAGODU010000264.1 GCA_017998095.1 Prolixibacteraceae bacterium
GACCCTTTGTTTCGAGAATCCAATTGACTTTCTTTTTGCCAACGGTCTGAATTGCAACAAAATCAGGGAAATAATAGCGGATTGCACCGGAATTTGACAAATAGTCTATCCTAAAGATATTTGCCAAGGCAGCAAATGCCTCAATATCTTCTGCCTTATCTAAAAATTCAGCAAACTCAGTTTCAAATGGATTATAAGTTGCAACAAAGTTAAAGACAGTCTTCTTACACCTTACATGACCACGTCTCCATGTAAACTTAGAAGTATCGGAAAGTTTTATGCTTTCCCCCCTTACTGTTACATGTTTCTTTTCCACTGTTGCTTTCCCAATCTCTTTTGCTAAAAGTTCGATTATTGCTTCTTGAATTGACAATTCCCTTAAAACTTTTCTTAATTCCTCTTTTTCAATATCATCAATAAGAACCTCAAAGCATTTGTTCAAAATAAACTCTTCACAGATAGGATAGACAAATTGAAAACAATCTGTCAATCCTGCTTTTTTCATTGTCTGGTTAGTAATATAAGCAGTGAGGTCACGGCCAAGTTCGATATATTCTGACTCTACCTCTGTTTGATGGACCTCTAATCCCAGATTCATCACCTCCATTCGTAAAAGAGTTTTTCGGTCCTCTGATAGTTTGTTAGAAGCAAACAAGGAGGGAAATTTCTTCCCATTAATTCCACTTAGGTTCTTATAAGCTCTTGAATATGAAAAATCTGTTGCAGGTATTACTATATCAAATATCAAACGTCTCTTTTCCGGTGCAATTGTTTGAGGTAAGGGAGGCGGGATTTTTGTTGTATTAATACCGACACCTTCTAATTCGAGTTGTTTAACAATCTTTTCAAAATTATCATTACCAATTACTTCTAATGTTTGGGTCCTGTCAGGGCTAATATCTCTCATGAGCCTCAATCCTCTTCCAATGGTCTGTTCAGGAAGAATTGGCGAATCAAACGCACGTAATCCCAAGACAATAGTAACGTTCTGTACATCCCAACCTTCACGTAACATCAGAACACTCACAATTACTTTGATTTTATTTTCGGGATCATCCACATTGCGTGCTTCCTCCCGCAACTCTTCCAAATCACTTTTTCTTACTTCTCCCGTGTTATCGGTATGTATGACCATAATCTCTTTTTCATCAATACCGTAATTGGCCCCTCTTCTTGAAATTGCTTCCTTTATTTTGTCTGCAAAAGCGTTTTTTTCAGCCATAATAAATAGGACCGGTTTCTTTCCAACTCCCTTGTACGCATCAAAATGTTCCTTCCATCTAGCCAAAGCAGCCGAAATCCAGTCTCCATATTTCTGAACTACATTGTCTTTCGTAATTCTTTCGGGTTCCTTCTTATTTACAGTATGTACGATAAGAGGAACCTTAACAATCCTGTCTTCAACTGCCTGCGCAAGTGGATAATCACAAATAATCCAGGGAAAATAAGTGTTATTGGGAGTTTTCGGAGTAGCAGAAAAATCGAGCCACATTTTTAAACCACCCGGAATGTTTTTGTGTATCGCAATCAAACTCTCATTCCATTTTAATTCATCATCATGAACATGGTGAGCTTCATCATTCATGATAAGTAGATTATCAAGTTCTTTTATTCTTTCTAACAAAGTCTGTGGTGATTTGCCGGGATCACTTTGAGGCTTACGGCCAAGTATCGCTTCAATTATTGTATTTGGATGAAATTCTTTTGTACGGCTTTCATAGAGCTGGTGAATATTATTAAGGATGAAATTATTTTCTGCTGCCAACGGACTTTCATCATTCCTTAATTTTATGCTCAACTTCCAGCTCGATTTCCATGCCTTGGGTATAAAAGGAAGTTTTTCAAATATTTCACCATTGGAGAAATCCTTTGCAAGGCGTTCATATACAATGACATTAGGGGCTACCAGTAAGAAGTTATTGGCATATCTTCTGTCCCTTTCTTTAAGCCTGTTAAAGTAACTCCAAACCGCAACAAATGCCATAATAAATGTTTTACCTGAACCTGTGGCCATTTTAATTGCATAGCGCAAAAGTTCTTTTTCTGGCAATTCCTGTTCACCCTCCTGGTCCAGTTCAGGAAAGTATCTTTTTACTCTTCGCTTTCCATCAAGATCTTCACTAAATTCAATTGTTGAAGGGAATAGTTTACCTGAAAATTTTTGGTGATACTGCTCAATTAGGGGAATTATGTCATTAAACCTTTTAATTTCAAATAAGTAGATAATAGACTCAATAGCCTCTCTCTGGCAGAAGTAAAAATGAAATGGTTCATTACCAAAAACAGGTGAATGGGACTGTTCGAACCAATAATTTAATAATTCCTGAGAAGTTGTAGTTGACCCTGGGTAACCATCGTTTCTCCATTTGTCAATTTCGGCACGAAGTTTATTGACAAGCAACATTCTGCTGGGTCTGCGACCCTGAACAATATCATATTCATTGCTTGACTTCTTCTTTAAATAACATGTTGGAACCTCCCAGGGATTTCGATCCTCTACATATGGAAGTTCTTTGTTGTATTGAACTATTGATTGAGGCATGTCTATCTAATTTTTATTTCATAAACCTGTGAGGTGTCAATTCCAAAAATGTCAATGATTTTTACAAAAACTTTATAAGTACCTGGAATCTTGTATTCATAGTCAGCAGTGAGTTTTAGTTTTCGCTCTTGCTTGGTACGGTAGCTAGTCCATCCATTATTAAAAGTATCATTTTGAAATTCAAAATCCACTGCCCAGTAATCAACCCAATCACTCCATTTCTTTATACTTGCTTTTACTTCTATTGGAACCAGATCGGTATGTGGAATAACAAAATCTTCAAGTTTAACTTTGATTTTCAGCCCTTTGGTTTCCATAGTTGTTTTAAAATAAGCTAGCTCAAAGAACTTTATATCACTCGTACCCGATGCCTGCGGATCAATAGCATCCATAGGTATTATCCGAAGCTTAAGACGAACCCCCATTTGTTTTGCCACTTCCTGTATGGCATCATTTAATCCCATTTCCCATTCCCATCCTAGTATATGTAGTTCTTTCATGGCCATCTCTTTAGTTTCTTTCAAAGCGTCAGTTACTTCCTGGATGGTTACCGGTGAATCTACTGCACCAATGTAAACTAATGCATTTCCCTTTTTACCATGAATATGTGAAGATCCGGAAATTGGTTCAGCAGAATAAAGTTTAAGGATAAAAGCAAGGTATTCATATAAAGCTTGTTTTTCATCCTTTTTGCCGAATGCTTTTACCTGCCAGAATTGCCTTTCATATTTTCCGAGGTTCAATATTTCAAATGGTTTTGCCTTTTTACCATGTTTTTTATCAGCATCTGAGATGCATTTACTATACTCTATTTCAAGGAATCTTTTGCGTGTCGTATGAATTGCATATCTTCCAATGTCTACACCTATCCACCTTCTATTTAGCTTCTCAGCGACAGCCAAGGTTGTTCCGCTCCCACAGAAAAAATCTGCGATCAAATCACCTTCATTTGTTGAAGCTTTAATTATCCTGTTTAAGAGACCTTCAGGTTTTTGTGTTGGATATCCAATTCTCTCAGTACCAATTGGACCAATTTGAGGTAATTTCCAAACATCATTTAAAG
Organism: Prolixibacteraceae bacterium; assembly: GCA_017998095.1. The sequence goes on from JAGODU010000264.1 coordinate 3,606, forward strand.
AAACACCTTCACTTTTGTAAATTTTATAGGGTTCTATATCCCTCCCTCTCTTCCAATAAAATTCTTTACCATCATTATCAAATTCCCATTTATGATATTTGAGAGTAGTTTCTTGATATTCCTCAAAAAGTTGGTTGAAAGTATATTTATTAGTAACTGAGTATTTCAAAATATTATCATGCATCCTTTGGAAGTCATTTGACCTAGCTGTATATCTGAAATAACTCCAAATGATTTCATTACGAAAATTATCACTACCAAATATTTCATCTGCCATAAGCTTGATTAAGGGATTCATTCTCCAGTCTAAATGAATATAAATTGATCCCTTTTCAGAGAGCAGATCTTTCATTAGAGTAAGTCTCTCATACATCATCTCAAGGAAAGAATCAGTTCCTTGACCCCAAGTATCCCTGTAAGCTTTTTCTTCTATAATAGAATGTTCTTTATGAATAACTTCTCCATGCTCACCAATTTCAATATCAACGGTGAAATCTGCTCCAGTTGCAAAAGGAGGGTCAATATAAATGAGATCTATTCCTCCGGCAAACTTTTCTAATAAACTACTCATAACAAATTTATTATCACCCCAGATAAGTTTGTTTTTCCAACCTGCTTCAAAGGTGTTTCCTTCGTCTCCTTTCCAATAATCAAACAAAGTGGATTGATGAGCATCAACACTTCCTTTTTCAATGCGAGGCTCATTAATACTTTCAACGATTTGAAAAGGGAAAGGACCGGGCTTTTCCACAGGTACTAATTTGCCTTCATCATCATATTTGCCTCTCCAAACAAGTTCTGTTTTTTTTATTTCTAATTTACCCATATCATTCATTGTAATATATTGATTATTTAACTTCTATACGGCAGTAATGTTTAAAGTCACATTCCTTGCATACTCTGGTTTTATCAGGTATGGTTTTTATTTCAAAATCCTTATCAATAATGCATTTTGCTACTTCATCAAAGTGACTTCCTGCTGATTTGACTAGTTGTTCATCATAATCTATCTCCATTAAAGCATCTTTGCGGTCTTCTTCAGCAGTCCAGTATATATAAAGTCTATCAGGATCTTTTCTATATCTCTCCTTTAGTATATGTGCATATATGTGCAATTGATACTTGTATTTCAGCATTATTTTGTCCGAAAGATCGGGCTTTTGCTGTGTTTTAAAATCGAGAATTTCAAGCTTATTGTCCTTACCTAGAAGCAAATCAACCTTCCCGTTGATGATATAATCATCTTTTTCATAGGAAACGTCTACTTCTGTCTCAATT
>JAGODU010000265.1 GCA_017998095.1 Prolixibacteraceae bacterium
GTATAGCTTATGTCAACCGTTTCCCTGATAAGCGTATAAGGAACGCTGTAATATGTCTTTTCTACGGGTACATGGTAATCGATATGGACCTTTGCCTTCTTCCATGAGGCAATAATAAACCTCTCTGGCGGCAAGGGTTTTAAAACCTGTTTCTCTATCTCAAGAAAAAGGTCAAGGCGTGATCTGCCTATGCCTGCCATAGGCCGTTCATTGAGCTTTTTTACTTCTTCCATTATGGCTTCATTCAATTCTATAAGGCTGAAAAAGGTTCTATTTCGGAGTGCTGCAAGTATTCTTCTTTGTGCCTGAAGTACTGCATTTTCCACTTTAGCCTTATCCTTTGGTTTAGCAACCCTTGTGGGGATAACTGCGATATGGTAGTGTTCAGCCATTGCTGCAAGGGTTTTATTGATTTCCGGATCATAGTAGCACGCATGGGTAACGCCTGCTTTCAAGTTGTCGATAATTAGACATTCAGCACAACCGCCATAATATTCGAAGGCCCTGATGTTGCCCTTTACAAGACTTTCTGTCGTCTGATCGGGTAAGGCATATGCAAATATATATGAGCTTGCCCCTAAAGCGGAGACAAATAATTCCGCCTCTTTTATTTCTCCTGTCGCAGGGTCCTGATAATGAGGCTTATCGCCCGAGAAGTCTACAAACATCTTCTCTCCTGCCTTATGGGTGAACCTCATGACGGGATCCGCTTTTTTGATCCAGCTATGATAAAGATAATAAAACTGAGTGCGTTCATACCCGTCGGGATTATCACGTTTATATTCTTCGTACAGAAGTTGGAGCGTTACCCCTTTCTTTTTCATTTCTCTGTGAAGGTAGACAAAATCGGGCAGAGGTTTTACTGATGGTTTTACTCCTTTAGGGAACATAAGTTCCGAGAGGGTATCTTCGTCTGTCTCGCAAATATCTTTATAGGTGACGCCGAGTTCTTTAAGCTTTTCCACATGGGTTGAAGCTGTTGAAGTGGATATATTGCATGCCCTGGCAATGGGACGTATTCCAAGATTGCATTCAAAAAGCAGCCGGGCAATTTCTTTGATTTTTTTCATTGTTGTTTTCCTCCCTTTCTTTTTCACCAGTCCTCCAAAAGTTTTGGAGGCAGTGTATCATGTGCGGCAGGGAGAAAAATCATAATCCGTTTTTGCTCGAACATCAAATCCGGAAAGGTTATAAAAAGTGTTCGATGAAAACCGGATTTAGTGTTCGGTTATCATCGGATTGGGTGTTCGATCTTTACCGGATTCAGTGTTCGAGGTTGAGCGGATTTTACATTATGGCGTTGTGCATTTCGAGGTATCAGTATAGCATCTTAATAGGGATCAAAAAAGCATATTATTTTATACGTCTGACACCGATAATAAAGCCGGACATACATTCTTTATTGACATGTGTCGGACACTTTATATAAAGTAGATAGGCCAGAATAAAAATGTTGCAGAAAATCGGATTTGACAACGAAAGGTATTTAAGAGAACAGACATTTCTGAAATGATGTTATACCATTTTTAGTTGAAACTTGAAGCGTGGCTCCCTCCGTGGCATAATCCACGGAACCCAAATTCTTTTACAGAAAGGAGCCACAATGAAAGTAAACACGAAACAGAGGAAAAAGGTAAGGAGAGGATTTGAGCAGGCTTTCGGCAAAGAGGAAATGGCGAACAAGATGTTTCATATCATTCAGACAGGGAAACAGGGATTGGACGCCTTTATCCATCAATTAGGCTCCATGCTCGCCCAAGCGATCATGGACATGGAACGGGAAGAACGATCAGGCCCCGAATACTATCCTCTCGCATCGGGTGTATATAAGTGGGCATACCAACCCGGTTCCGTCTATATAGGCGATCAGAAGGTTTCAGTGAACCGCCCCCGTCTCAGAGGACCCCATGGAGAGATTCCCCTTGCAAGCTACACCATGCTGAAAAAGCCGGGATCATTTTCGGAAGAGCTCCTGGAGAAGACATTGCGGGGCATCTAATTGCAGAAGTACCATGAAACGGTTATCAACTCGGCCCACGCCGTAGGCGTATCCCCCAGTTCCCTTTCCCGGCATATCATTGAGATTACCTCCCGGAAGCTCAAGGAATTCAAGGAAAGGGACCTTTCTTTCATCAACCCTTTTGCTGTATTTATCGATACAATCCATAGGGCCGGCGAGGCCTATCTGGTTGCCCTGGGCATTGATACGGAAGGTAATAAACATGTTCTTGGTTTCTGGCAGGGGGCAACAGAAAATCATGAAATCTGCGAATCCCTTTTATCTGATCTGGAGAGAAGGGGACTTCTCCTTTCCAAAAAGATACTTTGGGTTACCGACGGGGGCAAGGGCATCATCAAGGCCATAAAGGACCGCTATGGGAAAAAGCTCCTCCACCAACGATGCACTATCCATAAAGATAAAAACATTCAGAGACATCTGGCGAAGAAATACCGGAAGGAAGCCCACAGGCGATTCACAATAGCCCTGGAGCAGAATTCGTATGAGGATGCATGCCAGATGCTCAAAGACTTTGAGAAATGGCTCAGGAGCATCAATGAATCAGCCGCCGATTCTCTCCTGGAAGCGTTTGAAGATATTCTTACCCTTCATAAGCTCAAAGTGCCGGTGCTTTTAAGAAAGACGCTGACATCAACGAATCCCATCGAGAGCATGTTTTCAACGGTGCGAGACTGCGAAGGGAATATCAAACGGTACCGGGGCAGTTCCATGTCGCAGAGATGGCTTGCCTCCGTACTCCTCTATTGTGAAAAGGGGTTTCGGAGAATCAAGGGCTACCGGGATATTGCCGGTGTTGTTGCAGCCATAGAAAAGATGCATGAAGAACAGGGTCAACTGCAGGCAGCAGCTTGATGAGAAGGAGAAATGATGAATATGGGGCCACAGAAAATTTCAACTAAAAACTTGACAAGCTCATGATTAAACCTTCTTTGTTATTCAATGATTTAACGAAAGATCCAGACAATTTTAATAATATAAAAAATGGGCCTGTAGCGTTTGAGCTACAGGTCGGTTCAAAGAACGTTCCTATACCGAAAAACAAAATTGTAAATGGTAAAACAATCCCAAAAGAAGAATGGGATAAATGTGCGATAGATATACTTTATAAAGATAATTGATAGTAGTCAGAATAAACTTCTCAAGAAAGTAATATATCTTAACCACCCTTTTCAATTGATAATCCTTGCTTTTAGAAAACTGCGAAGCTCATGACTTGCAGGTGCCGATAATAACAGATAAATTCCATTTTTCCGTTCATAGATATTGCACGTTACGGGTAGAAGCATAGTACTGGTTATCAGGCAATTTTCAGTGCCTAATCAGCATACACGCACCTTCGCGGCTATTTGCCACCAATAAATTTTACAACATACTTTGTCACTTAGTAGAAGCGAGAAATATATTTCAAAATTGTTGGACTTTGTTTTAGATAGTGCTATCATTCGATATGGCCTATGAATAATTTGATTCTCACGCCACCATTCAAGGTGATTCTGGCTGTTGCAGAAGGCCCTGAGAAGGGTAAGATCTTTGAATTTACCGAGCAGGACAATTTTCTCCTGGGCAGGGATGCGGAAGGGAGTCATGCCCATTTCAGGTTAAGCCCTAAAGACACTTATGTTTCACGCAATCATTTTCTCCTCGAAATCAACCCGCCAGATTGCTTCTTAAGCGATGCAGGGAGTCTGAACGGTACTTTTGTTGTTAGAAAAGGGCAAGGTGGAGCCGTATTCCTTCTCGAAGGGCGTGAAAAAGACAAAAAGCATTTTGCAGACAAAGCAGAACGTTTAAAGAAGCAATACCAATGTTCTACATCCAAAATTGTTAATGAACACACTCAGATTTTTAACGATGATCTTATTCTTGTGGGCAATACAATTTTCAAGGTGACCGTCATTCAAAAACTCCCCGATTCACCGCTAATCCACCAGGTTCCACTCCATTTTTGCCAAAACTGTGGGAAAGAAATCGCCCGCGATCCCCGCGGACTTCCTCATAGACATATGATTTCCGTTGATCTGATTTGCAGTGAATGTAAAAGCAGACCGGCAAAAGCACAGGGATTGAAACATATAGTTGCCTGTTACGGTTGCGGCAAGGATGTGAGCGCTAAGGGCAATTCAGACGGAAGGGCTGAAGAATTAAAAGAGATAGCGCTTTATTATTGCCAACAGTGTGCATCGTCCGAGCAGAAAAGGGTGCCGGTTAAAAAAATCGGCAATTATTATATTATAAAGGAGCTTGGCGAAGGAGGTTTCGGCATTGTTTTCCTTGCCTGGCATGAAAAAACGGGTAGAATTTTTGCTTTAAAACTGACAAGAGAAAAGATAAAGAAAGATGATGAACTTATCAGGAGGTTCAAGCGCGAGATAGCAGTCATGAAAAACCTCAGCCACCCAAACCTTGTGAGACTTTGCGATGAAGGAATATCTGATACAGACAACTATTACCTTGTTTCAGAATATCTTCCTGAAGGCAGCCTCGCTGACCTCATAAATGACCAATTTGCAGGAAAGATGCCATACAGACAGGCCGCCTCTATATTCGTCCAAGCGCTGGAAGGGTTGTCGTTTTTTCATAAAAAAGGGTTTATCCACAGGGATATAAAACCTGAAAACATGCTCTTGAGGAAAGATAATAACGGAAGATATGTTGCCAAAATAGGCGATTTCGGTCTGTCAAAAAGCTATATCCTTCATGGCGGAACAATCACAAAGGCGGGGGAATTTGCCGGCACCCTTTTTTACTGCGCCCCCGAGCAGATATTTAACTTTAAGGACGTAAGGC
>JAGODU010000266.1 GCA_017998095.1 Prolixibacteraceae bacterium
ATTCCATGAAGATAAAAAACTTTTTGACCTTTATGCCTCGATTAAGTGCAAATCGTTCAATTTGCTCTTTTTGCGCTTCAGGTGAATCACCTTGCAATCCCTGTTTTAGCGAAGAAATTCGGATTGCGGCTACTGCTTGTTGTTGGACAGGCTCAGTATTCATGGCTCTTTTACTTGTTTAACTAATTGCTGTTCTATAATGCGATCAACTATTAGATTGGCAATGATTTTTAGACGTTCTTCAACCGATAACTGAGAGCCTATTTGGGGGATATTTTTACTTTCTTGTGGTGTTACTCTTATTCGTTTCATATCAGGTATTTATTACATACTATCACTATAGTGATAGTATAGCAAGTACACACACGGTGTCAAGTCGTTTTACTCAAGCGCCTTTGCGAAAAACCCAGGTCAGGAGTATCATTCAGACATCATCGAAAACAGTTAGTATTTGATGGTAAAAACTGCCCAATCATGGGTAGTTATGTTGGAAAAAAACCTAATCTTTCAAGTTTTACAAAAAGAGATTTCTTCACTGCTTAATTTTTTGTTTCCATATGCTGACTTATTAAGGCTCCAATTTGAATTTGCGAAACCCTGGCTATTTCTAGTTCTTACTGTTTCGTTACTTTTGTGGCTTGTTTACTGGGTGGCTAAACTTTATGTCACTTGGTTAGAATCAAAGAAGCCAGTCACAATATTTGAAGTATTACCTCCTACCTCTACCGAGCAGAGCTCATACACAACGACACAGCTATTTAGCTCTGTTTACGGCTTACTTCGCCAGAGAAACTGGATATATCGACTTCTCGACGTCTTAAAATCCTATTCTTTTGAAATTGTTTCCTCAAAAGATAAAGGTATTCGCTATATTTTGCGTCTTCCCGAGGAAGACGCATCGATTGTTAAAAAAAGCTTGATTTCATACTTGCCAGGTATTCAAGTCAAAGAGTCAGAAGATTACATCAATTTAAATTTTAGAAATGGCCACGTTATTGAATTCAAATCTACAAATAACTTCGCGTTTCCTCTAAAGAAACATGACAACCTCAAAGAGTATGACCCAATTGCTTACGTGACTGGTACAATGACAAAGTTAACTGAAAATGAACAAGTTGCAGTACAAATAATAATTTCCCCAATCAGTCACAGCAATAATCAGGTTATAAGCAGGCTTCGCTCTATATTCTTAAACAATAAAGATGTATTTTCGGATCTTAAATCTTCAGGTCAAGTTAGTTCAATATTTATCTCAATCATTTATCTGGTATTACAAATTTTACTATTTCCTGTTGGTTTGATGATCTGGGTGTTCACTGGAGGGCGTGAGGGACCGGTATTACCAATTACTAAGTTAAACCCAAAAATGCCTGATAGTACTTATCGGGATATCATCGAAACACAGATTAAACAAAAAATTGATCAGCCACTATTTACCACTTCAATAAGGTTTCTAACTATTGCCAGCTCCTATTCTAATCAGCATAAGATTGAAAAAGGGTTCATTGCAGCTTTATCTCCCTTTACGAATGGAGGCTATCAGGCGCTTAAACCAAAACGATATTTAAAGATAAATTTCATAAATAATCTACTCCTATGGCTTTATTCCCATAGGTTAATCAACGTATTATCAAATCTCATTCTTTCGGCTACCGAGGTATCTGATCTATATCATTTTCCATTTACCAGTACCACGAAGACTGAGAATCTTGCAAAACTACACAGTAAAGAACTACCCGCACCCTTATCTCTTAAAAAGAATGCGGATCTAGATATCTACTTTGCCAAAAACACTTATGGTGGAGCTGATACACCAATTGGATTAACCGAAGATGAACGTCGTCGCCATGTTTATATTATTGGAGCAACGGGAACTGGCAAATCTACAATGCTTCTATCAATGATCAAACAAGATGTAGATAATAACAAAGGCCTGGCTGTCATCGACCCTCATGGAGATCTGACAGATCAAATCATCTCCGTTATCCCTAAAGAGAGAATCCAAGATGTTGTCTACTTTAATCCTGATGATATCAGCTATCCGATGGGGATTAACTTGCTGGAATTATCTCCAGGACTTTCAGAAGAGCAAGCCATCAGAGAAAAAGAGTTTATCGCTGAAAGCATTATTTCTGTATTTAACAAGATCTATACTGATAAGTATTCTGGGCCGAGAATGGAATATATCTTGCGTAACACTATTCATACCGCCTTTACGGTGCAAGATGCCACCCTGTTTACGATCTATAAACTCCTTATTAATACGAGTTATCGAAAATCAGTCACTAAAAACCTGACTGACGAAAATCTTAAAGACTTCTGGAAATACGAGTTCGCCAAAGCTGGAGACTATCAAAAAGTAAAAATGATCTCACCGATCACTAATAAGATAGGTCGTTTCTTATTTTCACCCACAGCCAAGAGAATACTCGAGCAAGGCAAATCCACTATAAACTTCGACACGATCATGAATGAGGGGAAAATTCTACTGTGCAATCTCTCTAAAGGAAAAGTCGGTGAAGATAACTCTAGCGTTTTCGGAGTACTTATCATGGCTAAAATACAACTAGCAGCCTTGAAGCGCGCCAGAATGAAGCCTGAGGCAAGAAAAGACTTCTATCTATATGTTGATGAATTCCAAAATTTTGCCACTCCTGCTTTCTCTCAAATTCTCTCAGAAGCAAGGAAATACCGGCTCAATGCTATATTGGCTCATCAAACAACCTCGCAGATAGAAGATAACTCACTGGTTAATGTAACTCTGGCTAATACGGGTACCGTCATTTGCTTCCGAACAGCCAATCCAGAAGATGAGCGAGCAATCCTACCGCAATTCCGGCCATATATAGAGCAGGGAGAAATTGCCAGTCTACCCTCATACCACTTTTATATGCGTCTTGGGGCACTTAACCCCGAAGAACCATTCTCGGGAGTAACTATTCCAGTGAAGATTGAATACAGTCAAAATAGAGTTGATGAAGTGATTGAGTCATCGAGAAAATTGTATGCCAAAAAGTACACTGGAACAGTTGAAGCCATAATCAAACCTAAAGAAAAGCAGGCATCTAAAAAGGTTTATTCAGCACTTCCTTGATTTCCTACCGGTAGGTAATGGATATTTTTGATTTAGGTTGATAGTACGGTATTTTATATTTTCTTTTTACCCTCTTATTCCTTATATATAAGGGAGAGGAATGATACAATCATTCCAAACTGCCACAACTTAACCACTATGGACAGCCAACTACTACCAAAAGCACAACTCGACATTCTCCAATATCTCTACAGATTCCGTTTCTTAAATAGTTCACAACTTCAACGACTCCTCAATCACAACAATATCCGCCTAACAAATTACCATCTAAAAAATCTCATTACACACAACTACATCGGTAAACACTACTCACGATCTTTAGGGCTAGCCAATATTCCAGCCGTTTACTACCTTTCATCTGGAAGTATTAAAGTACTCTCTGATAGTCCAAATTTTGACAAGCGGGCACTAAAGACAATTTATCGCGAAAAAATCCGATCACAACAATTCATAACTCACTCTTCATTTATTGCTGAATACTTCCTTTATTTACGAGGTGAATCAGAAAAATCAAAGCACACACTCCATTTTTTTACTAAAACTGATCTTCTTGCTCATCCATATCTGATACACCCTTTGCCAGATGCCTACTTTGCCAGAGTTGATGCTAAAGGCGATACCAAGCGATATTTTGTCGAAGTGGTCGAGGATAGCTCTCCGCGCTTTGCCCTACGCAAACGAATTGAACAATACTGTAATTATATCGATGATGGTAAGTTTACCGAGGCCACTGGCCACGATTTTCCAACCCTTCTATTTATCTGCCCAGGGCATGCAAGTTTGATCTACCTAAAAAAACATATTGCCCGCATATATGAAGAAACATCACTCGATCAAATTGAGATATATATTGCCACTAAAGAGCAAGCTTTTGCTGGTAGTTGGGAAAAGATAGAGTCAGAAGAAGACTAACTACGGCATGAAGAAATAATTATATTCATCAAACGGGAAGTGTCCGGCGGGTTTATTGAGAAGTAGGTCAGCTAATTCCCAAGCACTCATATTTTCAGATATTCTATATTCTGCGTTGATGTCGATTGTCCCATCCTTGCCAACTTTGATAGTCTTATCGCTCGGCGTTATATCCCTGGTGTGCTCTAGCGCGTATCTGAAAGCTTTTTCATCTCGTACAAAGCCGTAATAAAAAAGATTGCCTATAAGAGCGTCAAGTGTAACGTCCGTACTAATCCTTAAATCTATTGTTCCATCTACTCCTGACTTCTTCCTGATTGAATTGGCTTCCTCCGGGGACATATGCAGCCTTTCAACAAAGTAGTTTTCTACTTTCTTGGAGGATTCCCAATCTCTACCTGGGGCTTTAAAATTCTCTTCGTTTGGCTTGGAAAAATACACATAACCAGCAATACCGATAATTGCAACAACTACAAGTAAAGCTTTTTTTCGCATCATATAGTCATTATAGTCCCATACCACAACAAACAACCCCAGATGTAATATCTAGGGCTGTTTGTGTTCGTTTAGCTTAGTTTTGCTTTTGGCATTACTTTGCTAATCGGCTGCTCCTCAAAATAGAGATCACGCTCAATACCTAACCCAAATTTGCCACGATAACTTTCGAGCTCTTCAAGCGAAAAAGAACCCCATTCATCATTCCAATCTCCAAAGATAGAAACAAATCCGAAAAACTCTCTAGACTCCGGATTGT
>JAGODU010000267.1 GCA_017998095.1 Prolixibacteraceae bacterium
AGCCGAGTTTGTCAAAGTAGTCAATAATGCCTTTGGTTTTAAAGAAACTGCCGAAATTACATTTACGGATGTTAAAGAAGAAAAATGGTACTATGAAGAAATACAAAAGGCATATAAAGAAGGAGATATAGTAGGAGTTTCGGAAACAGAGTTTGCCCCCGAAGACTATATTACAAGAGAGCAGGCGGCAATAATTATGACAAGACTGCTTGAATTAGAAGGAAATGAAAAAGGTGCCGATTTATTCTCCGACAGCAGCAAAATCAGCAGCTGGGCAAAGGAATATGTGGGTGCAGCGGCGGAGCATAATTTGATTAAAGGCTATGAAGACAATACATTTAGACCGCAAAACAATATAAAAAGAGCCGAAGCTCTTGTATTACTCGACAGAATACTGAAATAAAAAGGTGCCAGGCACCACATCACCACGGTGCCAGGCACCTTTTTTAAGGCACCTTTTTTATCATTGCTAACAATCAAAAATTGTACTACAATATAGTCAGGTATATTTTATGTTTCTAATTATTTAGGTTATATGCATGAAATATAATATTAAAGATAAAGTGAGGGGTAACTATGAATAAATTAGGGAAAGACTGCATGCCATGTACAGTTAAAAGAAGTATGGCGATAATTCTTACATTGATGATGATAATATCATCATTGTTAAGCTCCGGCAATTTAATTTATGCTTATGGTGATGGGGAATTGGTTCTAAAATCGGCCAGTCATCCTGAAGCAGTGAGAGAAGCTGTCATAGACGGTAACAAGGTTACTTTTACTTTACCATCTGGGTTTGCTTCAGAAACATTAGATTTAAAAGACATCATATGTGAGTTGAAAACTGAATTTAATCAGGAAAAAATAATATTTCCTTCCGGCAGTGACGCTGAGATAGACGGTCCTACGGTAGAAATGGAAGTAAAATATACTTATAAAGAGGGAGAAGACACAACAACCGAATATAGCACCAACTATTATATCGAAGTGAAAAGCGGAGAATTTCCTACATTCAGTGGAACTATTTCAAAGACGACAACAATTAATGATAATATAATATTTAAAAGCTCCGATTTTACAACATCTTATGAGAAAAATGATGGGGAAGAAATGGGGTTTATCTCAATAAATACAGCAGATATTGCTGTTGGAACATTGGAATACAATGGAAGTGCTTATGTAGCCGGCAGCCAAATAAGTGTTTCTGATATAAGCAAGCTTATTTTTAAACCTACAAATATAGGTAAGGCATCCTTTATCGTAACAGCCTTTGCAGATGATGAGGCAAAAACAGACTGCGGCTACGCGACATTAAACATGGAAGTTATATATCCCGCTGCCTCAGATATTAAACTAAGCACTAACCAAGATAAGGTTCTTAAATTAAGCTCCTCCCAATTTGTTGATGCTTGCAATAAAACAGTAGGAGGAACCTTTGATTACATAAGTTTTGATTCAATGCCTTCAAACGGTAAAATCTATATTGATTATGTATCTTCAACAAATAAGGGAACAGCTGTTGAAGCCGGCAAAGAATACAGTAAAGCGGATTTAGATAAAATGTCTTTTGTTCCTAATTCCGGGTATTTCGGAAAATTCACAATACCATACAAAGGTTATAATACAGCCGGTGATGTGTTTACGGGCAAAGTAGAAATAACCGTTGCAGAAAAAGTATTTGTAATAGATAAAATTAAATATTCTTTATATGTAAATACATTAGTGGATTTTAACGCAGATGATTTTGAAGAGGTGTGTCTGGATGGAACCGGGCAAAGATTAAATTATGTTAAGTTTACTCTCCCATCTTCATCAAGGGGAACTCTGTATTCAAACTACGGCTTAAGCAGTCAATCTAAAGTTTCCTCGACTTCAAAATACTATGATGATGATATAGATGATATTTCCTTTGTACCGTATAAAAATTATTCCGGAACGGTAGTGATTTCTTATACAGGTTATAATAGTAAGGGAGAATCCTATACAGGTGAAATTGAAATCCAAGTATTAAAGGTTGTTACAGATGCTGATGACATAACATACAAAACAGGCTCATATACACCAATAGATTTTGATGCGGATGATTTTGATGACGAATGCCGTGATGTTACAGGTAAAAGATTAGATTATGTTAGATTTACCATACCTTCATCTACATATGGAACTTTGTACTACAATTATTCATCAAGAAGTCAGTCCAAAGTTTCTTCAACCACCAAGTATTATGATGATGATTTGGATGATATAACATTTGTACCAAAACCATCCTATACAGGTACCGTAGTTATTTCTTACACAGGATACAACATTGATGGCAAATCTTATACAGGTGCAGTAAAAATAACTGTAACAAAGGAAGTTCCCGTAGCTGATGATATTAAAATTTCGACAAAAGAAAACACCCCAATAAGATTTGATGATGAAGATTTCAATAAAGCATCCGAAGATTCCACAGGGGTTGAATTAGACTATGTAACATTTACTCTGCCTTCATCAAAATACGGCAAACTTTATTATAATTACACGTCATCAAGTAATTATGGCTCCGAGGTGACCTCAAGCAAGAAATATTACTACGAAGATACTCCTTCTTTATACAGGGTAACATTTGTACCATATAAAGATTATTCAGGAACGGTTACCATAAAATATACCGGATACAATACAGACGGTTTTTCATTTACAGGTTCGGTTAAGGTTGAAGTTGTAGCCGCGCCTAAGACTGAAGGTTCTTTGTATTTCAAGGATGTAACAAAGGATTATTCATGGGCAGCATCTCAGATTGATTATTTGTTTAAAGAAGGTGTAGTTGCCGGTACCGGAAACAACAATTACAGTCCGGCACAAAATGTGACCCGTGGAGATTTCATGCTTATGTTGTACAGAGCTTTGGATTTAACGGCAACTGACAGAGGTAATTTCAGTGATGTTCCTAAGGACAGCTACTATTATAAAGCAATTGCAGTTGCCAAATCACTCGGTATAGCAAAGGGTTACGGGGATAAATTTATGCCTACTGCAGGAATAACCAGAGAAGATGCAATGGTTCTTGTTGACAGAGCATTGATAATTGAGAATAAAAGATTAACTGCAGGTAAAGAAAGTGATTTATATGCTTTTAAGGACAGGAATTCAGTATCCGATTATGCGGTTACCTCTGTTGCAACATTGGTAAAAGCAGGCATAATTCAAGGAAACAATTCATATTTATATCCAAAATCAATGATTTCAAGAGCTGAAATGGCGGTAATACTTTACAAGGTCCTACAATTAGATTAATAACAATCTTAGGCGAAGCCTGTCATACTGAGCGCAGTGAAAAATTTCAATAATTAAATATGAGATCCTTCGCTTACGCTCAGGATGACACTTTCGTGTATTCATAGAATGACACTGGTTGTCATTCTGAGGGCTAGCCCGAAGTATCTAAAGTTTGTCAAAGGTAAAGCGGTTTCTCCTTTGGGAGAAACCGCTTTATTATTGAAAAATATTAGTTACCATGCACAGCTTCTGCTTCAGCCTTGGTTTCATGGACTGTGCCATGAGGGTGCTCGGGCGGTGCATAAATTGAATATACTTTAAGGGGTGTCCTTCCTATATTGGTTAAATTATGCCACTTGCCGGCAGGTATTATGAATATAAAGTCTTCACTTACCATTTCTTCAAAATCCAGATTATCTTCACTGTCTCCCATTTGAACAATTCCCCGACCTTCTTCAATTCGTATAAATTGGTCAACATCAGGGTGCATCTCCAAACCTATATCTTCTCCGGGATTTAAGCTCATTAAAGTGAGTTGCAAATGATCCCCTGTCCATAGAGTTGAACGGAAAGTATTGTTTTGTTCTGTTGCTTCCTCAATATTGATTACAAACGGATTTGGACCGTAATCCTTTATTTCTATGAAGCCTCTGTCGCTCGGATATTGTAATGACCAGGGACTGTAAAAAGATTCCTGATTATAAGGATAGTCCGGGTAAGTGGGATATCTGGGATAATTGTTAAAATCAGGGTTCATTAGATTATTGTATGGATTATACATTCTTTGGCGATTATACATCCTATCTTGTTGTCTATACCAAGGGTATATATTTTGGCACGGATAGTTATAATAATTGTACATTTTTTCAAATTCCTTTCTGTATTTTATTAGTACTATAATATGTTTTCAATGAAAGGAATGTGATTCTAATATGACAATAACCGTACTTTATGTCATCCTGAGCGTCAGCGAAGGATCTCACCAAGAACCTCTGCCGCATCTGCCTCCGCCAAAGCCCATACCTCTGAAGCCGTAGTTGCCATATCCGCTATTGTTACCAAGCCTATTTCTCATCATTCCAAAGCCTCTTCCCATTCCGCAGCCGCTTGCTCCAAGGCAGTATTCCTGCATTAATTCAATGTTTTTAAGAATCTCATCGGCTTCTTCCTGAGTAAGAGTTCCGTCTTTAACTCTTTCTTCTATAAAAGCTTTTCTGTTTTCAAACATTTCCTCTCTGAATTCTTTCCACACATCTTCATCCGCTTCATAAGCAATTTGACCATATGATTTGCCTGACTCATATCTTATTTGAGCAACTTCTTCAGTGCTTTTTCCTTTTAACCCTGCTACTATTTCTGCGGGAGTTCTTCCCGTAATTGCAAAAACAGTAATTGATGTTGCCAATATTATTAATAATACTAAACCAATTATTAGAATTTTATTTTTCATTTTTTACCTCCTGAATTTTCTTTAGATTTAATATAGACAATATTT
>JAGODU010000057.1 GCA_017998095.1 Prolixibacteraceae bacterium
ACTTAAAACTTCAATCTTTCCTTTATATTGCTCCACAATTTTTTTTACAAAAGTAAGTCCTAACCCAAATCCTTTAACGTTATGAATATCACCTGTAGATACCCTGTAATATTTTTCGAAAATTTTCGAAAGATCTTTTGTGTCGATGCCTATCCCGTTATCCTTAACACAAATTTCAATATTGTTTTTTCTGTTTATTGTAGAAATGTGAATATTGGGAGCTTCTTTTGAGTATTTGATTGCATTGTCAATCAAATTTGAAAATATTAGTGTAAAATGACTTGAAACTGCATTAATAATATGGTTTCTGGCATTTAAACTAAATTCTATTTTCCCATTTACCCCTTCAAGCCGGGTAGTAAATTCCTTACCGGTTTCAATAATAAGATTATGAAGATTTACTTTTTCATAAAGACAATTGCTTTCTCCGTTTGATGATACTTCCAGAATGTTTTTTACATGTTTCTCAAGCTTTTCATTTTCTTTTATTATTACTGAAATATATTCAGGTATCTTTTCATCTTTACTTGTTAAATCTTTCTTCTTAAGCAGGTTTGCTGCAAGCCTTATATTTGCAATAGGAGTTTGAAATTCATGTACCATATTGTTGATAAAGTCTGAAGTATGCTGTAATTGTCGTTTTTCTTTAAGAAACATTTTCAAAGTTAAAATGAATGAAATCATTACAAAAATAACAGCAAAGGATGCAAGCAGAAAGGTCCCTTTCATCTGCTTATAAATGAAAACTTTTCTGTCGGGGAACTCCAGTTTTATCTGAATTCCGTTTTTTTCTAATAATCCGTTGAGGCTTTGGAGATAACAATTATTCCCAAATCCCTTTTCCTTATTAGTCTCATCAGAATCAGTAATTTCAAATTTATATCCTAGTTCAATATGATAATTGTGAAGTTTAGAATGAATAATTGAATCAATTTCCTTAATTGTTTTTTCCTGAACTGCATGATGACATGGATTACCACATAAGTAATTTTTCATATTATCACATTTAGGAACCCTTTCACCTATTTCTTCACGAGCTTCATTTAATGCTTTGGATACTGAATGATTAAATTCTTTTTCTTCAAGTGAAGCTGCATTCAAAAGCCAATACACTTGAATGGAGATAATTGTAAATAATGCAATAAATGTTAATATTGCTAACAATACCTGACTATCCTGTTTCTTCATATTCACAAAGTTAGATATAAAAAGGATATATAATTCAAGTTTAACATCTCATTAACAATTTATAACATCAGTATAACAAATTATATTAAATATTGGAGTTACTTTTGATCAAAATAAAAAACAATTAAAATTTTTAGTTATGAAAACACAAATTATTATCGCGATTCTTTTATTTGCTGCTCCGTTTTTAATTTCTCCCAAAGTTGCTCAGGCAGCTGAGAAAGCAACATGTTGTGTTTCAATGGAAGATAAAGATAAAAAGGAGAATACCAAAACTGAATGTTGTGCAAATAAAACAGCATCAACTGAAGCAAAAAAAGAGTGTTGCAAGAATGCAGAGAAAAAGGGATGTGCTGAAACTCAATCATCCTCAGCAAAAAGTGCAGAATGTGCAAAAAAAGATGCTAATTGTCCGCAATCGAAAAAAGAATGTCCTAAATCAAAGGAAAATAAATAACTGCAAATAGTGACTAATTAGGATTAGAGGATGAATATTTTTTTCATTAGTTGATTATTTTTTCTTTTCCGGGTTGATTATACAAGCAGGAAAAGATTACAAAATTGCCTGCAAATATCTAGAGAATTATTCTTTATGGTATTTGCAGGTTTTTCTTTGACATTTCTCAGGATAAACAATTATGTTTTACTTTTTTAGTGAACTTGTTGAAAAAAGTGTACCATTTTAGAGTAAAATATTACCAATTTTGGGGTGTGACAGGTAAGGACCAAATAGAGACCAAGTTCTTACCAAGTTCTTACCAAGTTCTACCAAGGCCTATAGATTGAACCTCGATTTTAGAATGAAAGGAGAATGTGGTTAGAATTTGATTCTGTGTCAGTATGATGATGTTTGCTGATAGCCTACGAATTACTACATTTGCAGAAAAAAATTTAATGGCAGAAACAAATTTTGTTGATTACGTTAAGATATATCTGAAATCTGGTAACGGTGGACCCGGCTCTACTCACTTGAGACATGAAAAATCCGTTGCAAAAGGTGGTCCTGACGGTGGAGATGGAGGCCGGGGAGGTCATATTATATTAAGAGGGAATGCTCAGTACTGGACACTTATTCATTTAAAATATAGAAAACACATATTTGCCGGGCATGGAGAGTCGGGTGGAAGGCAATGCAGTACAGGTGCAAACGGGGAAGATATTTATATAGATGTACCTCTGGGAACAATTGTGAAAGATGCAGAAACAGAGGAGTTTATAATGGAGATAACTGAAGATGGTGAAGAACAGATATTAATGCATGGTGGCAGAGGCGGATTGGGAAACACTAACTTTAAGACTTCGACCTTACAGACACCTCGCTTTGCTCAACCGGGAGAACCCATGGAAGAAGGCTGGCGAATATTAGAGCTGAAGATTCTTGCTGATGTAGGATTGGTTGGATTCCCAAGTTCAGGTAAATCTACTCTTTTATCTGTAGTGTCAGCTGCTAAACCAAAAATAGCTGATTACCCTTTTACAACTCTTGTTCCTAATTTAGGAATTGTAGGGCATCGTGACGATAAGTCTTTTGTCATGGCTGATATCCCGGGTATAATTGAGGGTGCGCATGAAGGCAGAGGTCTTGGATTAAGATTTTTAAGACATATCGAGCGAAATCCTATATTGCTATTTATGGTTCCATCCGATAGTAAAGATCATTTAAAGGAATATAATATTCTGCTTAATGAATTAAAAGAATATAATCCTGAGTTGTTAGACAAACAGCGATTGCTTGCTATTTCAAAAGCTGATTTACTTGATGAAGAATTAATGAAAGAAATCAGTAAGGAATTTAAGGGTATTCCTCATATTTTTATATCTTCAGTCACAGGTTTTAATATTATTAAACTGAAAGATAAAATTTGGCAGATACTTAACGGATAAAATAAATGATATGCCAGAATGGATTAATAGTTTTGATACTAATGTTTTTATTGGTTTAAATGGCGTTCATTCTGCTTTTTTTGATGCCTTCTTTACCATTGTAACAAGTTTGCATGTTTGGTTCCCGCTTTATTTGCTGATTATTTTTTTATTATTGAAAAAATACGGTATATCTGGAATCTGGATTATTATCTTCTTTATTCTGGCTGTTACAATTAGCGATCAATCATCGGGACTGATTAAAGATATAGTTCAAAGATTAAGACCATCCCAGGAACCATTACTTCAAGGTAAAGTGCATACTCCAACTGGTATTGGCGGTTTATACGGATTTGTTTCAGGACATGCTACCAATGTTTTCTCAATAACTGTTCTTATAAGTTTAATAGCCAGAAATAAATGGGTGACAATCATGTTTTTATTTTGGGCACTTGTTGTTTCTTATTCTAGAATTTATGTCGGAGTACATTATCCGACGGATATAATTTGCGGGGCTATTTTAGGAGGATTGATCGGATGGGGAATTTATACTCTTCTACGGCTTTTTGATTCAAGGTTCCAGCGTAATGGTATTTATAAGAGGGGAGTGTGGGAAAAAGAAGAAGTAATTCCAATCTGTATCGCGTTGATTTTTATCTTTTCTACGATTTTATTTTCTTCCAAAATAATTATCAGATTCTATTCCTAAAACTGAATTATGAATTCTATAAAGGATTTTTATATTAATAGGACTGAAAAAGGAAGCTGTGAATTAAATAAAATTAAAAGAAAGCTCAATTTAATATCAATATTGAGGCTTTTATCTTTCGTCTTCTTTATATTTCTTCCAATTAAGACATATCAGGCTGATGTTTTTTTTGCATTGATAAGTGCAATTTTGTTTTTGGTAATTTTCCTTTACTTAGTAAGGCTGCATGGCAGAGTTAAAACAAAAAAGCTTTATACTCAAAACTTATTGGAAATTTATAAAAATGAACTCCTCTCATTGGATCATGTTTTTTCTCAGTTCGAAGGAGGTGAAGAATTTATTGATCCTTCGCACATAAACTCTTATGATCTTGACTTGTTCGGGAAAGGTTCATTGTTCCAGTTTTTAAACCGAACTTTTATAAAATCAGGAAAAAATAAGCTTGCCGGATCATTGCTTAATCCACTGGAAGATCCATTAAAAATAAGACAGAGGCAGGAAACTGTAAAAGAGCTGGCTGCCAGGACTGATTGGAGACACTCTTTTTCAGCAAAAGGTAAAATATATATAGAAGATGAAAATTTTAAGAGCATTATTGATGTTTGGGAAGAGGAAAAATACATTTTAAAATCAGGTAAAATAATAAAACCTCTATTGATAATACTTCCTTTATTATCTGTTTTAACGTTATTGATTTGGATTTTTGGTGGGATATCGGTTTTCTTTTTATTCTCATGCATTATTCAATTGGCATTTTGGTTATATGAAAGGAAGAAAACATCATTGATATACACTAAGTTTGGGAAGCGTCAACAGATTCTTTCACTTTATGCTTATATGATAGAAATGATAGAAAGTAGCGACTGGAAATCGACAGAAAGCATTGAGATGGTTAAAAGATTAAAGGTTAATAAAGCTACTTCAAAAGAAATATTTCGTCTTAAAAAAATAACTTCCTTATATGATAACCGTAATAATTTTCTTGTAGGATTTTTGTTGAATATGATTTTTATGTGGGATTTAATGTTTTCATATTTTCTATTAAGATGGAATGAAAAGAATAAGGGAAATTATAAAATTTGGGACAATACAATAGCTTTTTACGATGCAATGAATTCATTTGCAAATTTTAATTTTAATCATCCGGAATATATTTATCCCGTTTTAAGTGATAATAAATTTGAAATAAATACGCAATCTTTAGGGCATCCGTTAATCAATTCACAGAAAAGGATAGGGAATGATTTTATTATTAATGATAAAAATTTCATTACCATAATTACGGGTGCGAATATGGCAGGGAAAAGTACTTTTTTAAGAACTGTAGGTGTAAATTTAATTTTAGCTATGAATGGAGCACCAGTATGCGCTTCTTCTTTTAAATTCTCTCCGGTAGAGTTATTTTCAAACATGAGGACAACAGACTCTTTATTTAGTGATGAATCATATTTTTTTGCAGAATTAAAAAGGCTTAAAGCAATTCTTGATGAGATAAATAAAGGGCGGAACATATTAATAATACTTGATGAAATTTTGAAGGGAACAAATTCAGAAGATAAACTGAAAGGTTCTCAAAAGCTTATTAAAAAGCTGATAGAATTAAAAACTCCGACCATCATTGCTACCCATGATATTAAACTTACTGAACTTGAAAATCAATACTCTGGTATTATAAGAAATTTATGTTTTGAGATTGAAATTAAGGATGAAGAAATGCATTTTGATTATACAATAAGAGAAGGTGTAACTAAGACTATGAATGCTACATTCTTAATGAAAAAGATGGGAATAATTGAATAATTTGATGTAATTTCAATGTTTTAAATCAGTTATCATTAGTTTTTTAGAAACTCGATAAATATGCGCACTTATATTTTTAAGTATCAGATCATAATACTTTTGTTTGTTATTTTATCTTTTAAATCCGGTGCTTCGGAAATTTCATTTGATAAAATGACACTTCCTCTTCCACATTCTAATGTGCTTGCAATCAATCAGGATAAACAAGGTTTTATTTGGCTGGGAACCAGAAATGGGCTTAACAGATATGATGGTGTAAATCTTTTATCTTTCTATCATAATGATATTGATTCACTTTCGCTTATTAATAATCTCATAAATACTATTGAAATTGGAGATGACAGTATTCTCTGGATAGGTACTTATGAAGGGCTTTCATTATTCGATCCAAAGCAATTTTTATTCCATGGCATTGATTATTATACAGATAATGTTACAAATCCTTTTTTTGGTTCAGTATTATCTGTTGAAAAAGGAGCTAAAAATGAAGTTTGGATTGGTACTATTGATAATGGCTTGTTTAAGGTAGACTTAAAGAGCAGGACATTAAACCAGTTCAGATGCGGAAATAAACCTCAATCTATTTGTGACGACTGGGTAAACGCATTAAAATATGACAGGAAAGGACGTCTTTGGGTAGGAACAAAAAACGGGTTGTCGTTAATTGAAAATGGTAAAGTAACAAGAAATTTTGCCAGTAGTCAGGGGAACAGTAATTCATTATCAAATAACTATATAACTGCTATTGAAGAAGATAAGGATGGAATAATTTGGATTGCAACCAGGAGCATGGGTCTTCATAAGGTTGTTGAAACCGGGAAAGAAATAAGCTTTAAACAAATATTTTTTTATAATGATTTCTATACTTACAAGCCAGTTTATAATGTTTTATCATTGTGTGTTGACAAGAATGGAAAAATATGGATAGGAACTGAAAACGGCGGATTATTTGTTTTCAACCCATTAATGGGTACGACAGAGCATTTTATTAATGATCCTTTTAATCCTAAATCTGTTTCCGGAAATTCAATTTATAAAATATTTCAATCTGATGATGGAATAATTTGGATTGGAACCTATAATCAGGGTGTTTGTTATTATGATGAAAACAAAATTAAGTTCCAGCACTATTTTCAGAATCCAACTGCTTCAAACTTTTTGAATTGCAATATCATAAAAGCAATTAATTATTTAAATGGCGAACTAATAATTGGCACTGACGGTGGTGGTTTAACCTATTACAATCCATCAACCGGCAAATACACAAGATATACCAGACAAGCAAATAGTAACAGTATTTCTTCAAATACAGTAATGTGCATGATGCCGGAAGGAAATGACAGACTTTGGATTGGCTCATGGGAATCGGGATTAGATGTTTTTAACCGAAGAACCGGATCTTTTAAGCACTATGATAAAATTAAAGACGGGAATGATATTCTGAACATTGAACATGTAACTTCATTTCTTAAAGATAAGAAAGGCAGGATTTGGATAGGTACATTTAGTTATGGACTTAATTATTATTCACCTGAAAATGATGAGATAATACATTTAAGTGGAAAGGATTTAGGAATTCCTGCTTTTGACATTGAAAATATTCACTGTATGCTTGAAACGTCATCAGGGGATATCTTAATGGGCACTATGGATGGAGTTTATCGTTTAACTGGCTTAGGTGGCAACTTAAAATTATTGCATTATCAATATGATAAAAAAGATAGTTTGTCCCTGAGTAATAATTTGGTTATCACTTTATTTGAGGATCATTTAAAGCAGATTTGGATTGGGACTATTGGAGGAGGATTGAATTTATTTAATCCAGCTACTGAAAAGTTCAAGAGATTTTCTGTAGCAGATGGATTACCGGAAAATTCAATCAGGGCAATGATTTCAGATAAGAAAAATAATATTTGGATCTCGACTAATATTGGAATTGCTTTATTAAATCCCAAAAACTTTGAAATGAAATCTTTTCTTGGAATAACATTACAAAGTATTGGTGAATTTCTGATGGGATCAGCTACAGTTGATGATAATGGCAACCTTTATTTTGGAGGGAGTAATGGAATAATTAAATTTCATCCTGATCAGATTAAAGAAAACAAGAATATTCCTAAAATTTACTTTTCAGATTTCAGACTATTTAATAAGTCAGTAGAAATTAGTGAAAAGTCAATTTTAAAAAAGCATATCTCATTGACACGAGACATAACACTTAATCATAATCAATCAGTTATTTCGATTGATTTTGTTGCACTTAATTTTACTGAACCATCCCAAAATCAATACTCCTATTATCTGGAGGGTTTTGAATCTGATTGGAATAATGCCGGGAAGACCCGGTCAGCAACATATACTAACCTCAATCCCGGGAAATATGTTTTTAAAGTAAAAGCTTCAAACAATGATGGAATATGGAATACTGAGCCTGCTATTTTAAATATAACAGTCAGGGCACCTATGTGGGCTACGTGGTGGGCTTTTGCATGTTATATAATTTTATTATCAGCAATATTTTATTTGATTTCCCGCCTTTATCAGAAGAGGTTGATAGAAAAGGAATTACTGAGGAATGAAAGAATTCAGAATCAAAACATTCAGGATCTTAAAGACCGTAAGCTTCAATTCTTCACAAATATATCACATGAAATCAGGACTCCCTTATCTATGATTATTTCTCCACTTGAAGAGGTTTTGGAAATTCAGGATTTAAATAATGAGGTGAAAAAGAAAGTAAGGTATGCAAGTGAAAATTCTAAGCTTCTGCTTAAACTTATAAATCAGCTTCTTGACTTAAGAAAGCTCGACAATAGCAAAATGGGCTTATTTCTTTCAAAAGCTGATTTAAATAAAGTTATTGGGCATATTGTTGAACTCCATCAGCTTAATGCAGAAGAAAAGAAAATAGAACTAATATTTGAACCGCTCGATTCAGATTCATTATTTTACTTTGATGTAGATAAAATTGAAAAGATTATTAATAACCTTTTATCAAATGCAATTAAATTCTCCAGCGGTAACAATTTAGTATTCATTAGAATTACCCAGAAGATTTCACCTCAGAAAATATCCATTGAAGTTATTGACAATGGGATTGGAATAGATAAAAGTCAGATTCCGTTGATTTTTGAAAGGTTTTATCAGGGTAAATCTGCATTAAACAAAGGAGGAACTGGTATTGGGCTTGCTTTATGCAAGGAGCTGGCTGAAGTACATAAAGGTGAGCTGGAAGTTGATAGTGCTGATGGGGCAGGATCATGTTTCAGGTTAAATTTTCCGTCTGATATAAATGTATATTCCGGGATGGAGAATGTTACAATAGAAGAGTCGATAAAAAGCGCTACAATAGAAAATAATGATTTATGTTCCGATGAAGAAGAGGAAGAACATTCAGGTAATTTAAAATACTCATTGGTAATTGTAGAAGATGACCCACAAATAAGGAATTATCTGGAAGAAGAATTTTCAGGGATTTATAAAACACATTCTGCTGAAAATGGAATTTCAGGGCAGGAATTAATAAATAAGTTATTACCTGATATCGTGATATCAGATATTCTTATGCCCGGTATTGATGGTCTGGAATTGTGCAAAAGGGTTAAGAGCAAAATAGAAACCTCACATATTCCGGTGATACTTCTTACTGCAAAAATTGAAATAGAACATCAAATCGAAGGATTGGAAATAGGTGCTGATGCGTATGTTCCCAAACCTTTTAATATGAGATTTTTAAAAGTGTTAGTAAAAAACACACTTGAAAAAAGAAGTAATATGTACAGGGCTTTTTCTCAAAAGAATGTCATTATTCCAAGTGAGTTTTCAACTAATAAAATTGATGAAGAGTTTTTAAAGAAAGTAATTCAATATATTGAAACAAATATTGAGAATACTGAATTAACGGTAGACTTGCTGGCTCAGAACATGAACTTAAGCAGGAGTCAGGTATATAGAAAAATAAAAGCGCTGACTGATTTGACTGCAAATGAATTTATACGTCAGATCAGACTTAAAAAGGCATTGCAACTTCTTTCTGAAGGAAGTCTTAACATAAGTGAAATAGCATATAGTGTTGGTTTTAGTTCGCAGTCTTATTTTACGCGAAGTTTTAAAGAGTATTATGGCAAATCTCCTTCGGATTTGAAAGGCCAATCAAAATAGAGCATTACTGAAAAAGAAAAAGTTTTTGCTTCAGGAATGAAATTGTATGCTTTAATTATGAATAATGTTTCTTTTTAAAAAGAATAGTTTTGAAGCTGTTTTTTACCTATCCTGAATAATAATTCTTTTATAAAGATTTATTAGGGATATATTCAGGAACATGATTTAAATCTAACTATAAAGTTTTTAATTAAAATCTGAAATTTATGAAAAAAAGTCGATTGTTGAATTCCTTTTTACACAAGGGATTGCTATTGCTGACAGTCATTTCATTTTTTATCTGTCAGTTTAGCCCTAAGAACAGTTATGCCGGCGAAATGCAGCAGGATAAAAGGCTGATCAGGGGTACAGTTGTTGATGCGAAAAATTCCACTCCGCTACCGGGGCTGACAGTTGTTGTAAAGGGTACAACTGTTGGTGCTGTTACCGATATAGATGGAAAATATTCGATTACTGCATCACCAAAGGATATTTTGGTTTTCAGTTTTATTGGTTATTCAAATCAGGAAATTCCTGTTGGTGATAAGACTGGAATTGACGTTAAATTAGCAGAAGATGTTTTTGGTCTTGATGAAGTTGTTGTAACCGGTTATGGTGTTCAGAAGAAAAGCGACCTTACAGGTGCAGTATCTTCTGTGACAGGCGAACAGTTAAGCAAAATGCCTGTTGCAACAATAGACCAGGCTCTTCAAGGACAGGCTGCCGGAGTAAATATCACACAAAAATCAGGTCGTCCTGGTGAAGCTGTTGATATTCAAATCCGTGGTGTTAGTTCTATTAATGGAACTCAACCACTTGTAATTATTGATGGAATTACAGGTGATATCAATAATTTGAATCCTGCAGATATTGCTTCAATTGAAGTGTTGAAAGATGCCTCTTCAGCTGCTATTTATGGTGCAACCGGAGGTAATGGTGTTATTCTTGTTACTACTAAGAAAGGCAATGCCGGAAAAGTAAATACAAGTATCAATGTATACAGAGGAGTTGAATCTTCAATTGGAAAACTTGAGTTGATGAATTCTCAGGAATACCTTGCTGTAAATGAAGAAGTAGACTATAAAGGTAAATTGGTTAAAGGTATTAACTCTAAACCTGATACATTACAAACAACAGATTGGCAAAGTGAAGTATTTCAACCTGCTATATCCCAGAATTATGATGTTTCAATTTCCGGGGGGAATGAAGTTTCTTCATTTATGATTAGCTCCAGCTATTCAGATCAGGAAGGTATAATTAGGAATAGCGACTATCAGAGGTTTACTTTTCGTATCAATACAGAACAGAAACTTTCAAAGCGTTTGACATTTGATCAGAAGATTTCATTTGTTAGTACTTCAATGAATGGATTCGATGAATGGCAATGGCATAATTACTATGCAAATCCATTATATGAAACTATGATCATGGATCCATCTGTTAAACCATATGACGCTAATGGTAAATGGGGAACATCTGATTTCAGCACTATCAACCCATTAGTAGCTCTTGATATGGAAAATCGTACTGTAAAGGATAATTATATTGAAGGTAACTTCGGTTTAAAATTAAATATTCTTAAAGGTTTGGATTTCGTCACACGTTTTAGTGGAAAAATGGGATTTGGTGACAGTAAGGAATATCAGGGGGTATATTATGCAACTCCAACTGATAGCAGAAGTGTTGATAAACTTATTCAGAGTATGGACAGAAGTTTATCTTGGACTTCACAGAACATATTGAATTACCAGACAACAATTGCAGATGCTCACAACCTTTCTTTGATGGTTGGTATGGAAGCAAATAAATGGTGGGAATATGATATTACAGGTACTCGTTTGGATATGGCCAGCTCTGATCCTTGGATGCTATATTTTGTAAAATCCACAAATAGTACTGACCTTGCACAGTTGGTAACCGGAACAGGTAAAATCGGAGCAACAGCAGCTTACTTTGGTCGTATTAATTACGATTATAAAGGAAAATATCTTTTGACAGTTAATATGCGTCGTGATGGTTCAAGCAGCTTTGGTCCTAATTACAGGTGGGGTAATTTTCCATCAGTTTCTTTAGGTTGGAAATTCTCTGAAGAAGAATTTATTAAAAATATTGATGCAATCAGCTTTGGTAAATTGCGTGTTGGTTACGGACAAACCGGAGCAAATGCAAAATCAGGGTTCCCATACCTTGCTCAAGTTCAGTCAAATTCAAGATTCAGATATTCAGTTGATAACATAAATAGCCAAATTGGAACAGGTCCTTACCAGATAGCAAATACTGAAGTCAGATGGGAATCTGTTAACATGTCAAATATAGGTCTTGATTTAGCTTTCTTCGATAATCGGTTGGCGATTACAGCCGATGTGTTTGACAAAGTCAATGAAGGTATGTTGATGCTGAAAGAAGTTTCATTGATTGCTGGAACATTTAATGGAAGTAATCCGGAAGTAAATGTTGGAAGTATTCGTAATATGGGTTATGAAATAACTATAACAGGACGTAAAAAAGAAGGTGAACTAAAAGGTTCTATAGACTTAAATCTTTCAGGTGTTAAGAATGAAGTTTTGGAATTGGCCGCAGATTCAATGCTTGCCGGTAGAGTTCATACCCTTCAGCCAACAAACCTGACATGTATTGGTCAGCCTGTAGCTCAGTTTTATGGTTATTTAGTAGATTATTCTGTTGGTAATGGATTGTTCAGGGAAACAGACCCAACTGAAGCTTCCGGATCAAAAGTGGTTATAACTAATCAGCCATACCGTGAAGTTGATGGCAAGAAGATATATGCTCAGTCTAAAGCCGTTCCCGGCGACCGTCGTTACAAAGATGTTAATGGTGATGGCCAGATAAACGATAAAGATAAAGTGAACCTTGGAAGCCCGCTGCCTATATTAACTTATGGAATGACATTAAATCTTGAATGGAAAGGATTTGACCTTTCAGCATTCTTTAATGGAACAATTGGAAATAAAATTCTAAACGGAACAAAACAATACACATATTACTTACAGGGATATGGAAATAAAGCCAAAGCTTTTGCTGACCGTTATGTAGAGAAAGATATCATAAAGCTTGATCCAGATGGAAATGAATATGTAGCCGTTAAACAAAATTTAGACACAGATATTCCAAGAAATAATTCAGATAACTATAATAAGTTAACTGACTGGCATATTGAAGATGGAACTTATCTTCGTTTGAAAAACCTTGTTGTTGGATATACTTTACCAAATAGTCTTACTTCAAAAATAAATATTCAGAAGATTAGAATTTATGGTGGAGCAAAGAACTTGTTCACTCTGACTAAATATACAGGCCTTAGCCCTGATGTTGCTGGCAAACAACCAGAAACTGCAGGTATGGGAATTCTTGAACTTGGCGTTGACCTGGGTGTATATCCTGTAACTCGTATGTTCTACTTTGGTGCTAATATTGTATTCTGATAATGTGAATAGGATATTATTAAATTCAAAAAATAAACAAAATGAAAAATAGAATTTTATTATATATGAGTTTGTTGCTTCTGGGGATATTCTCTGATAGTTGCACAACTGAATTTTTGGAACTTAATCCAATTGCCGCTGAAAATGAGGCCGCTTTTTATAAAACGATGGCTCATGCCGATCAGGCAATTACTGCATGCTATTCCCAGTTTAACAACATTGCAGCATGGGATAGAAATCTTCTAATGGCCTTTGGTGATATCGCATCTGACGACGCAGAAGCCGGAGGTGACTTTGTTAATGAAGTTCCTGAATTTGAAGGAATGAACAGGCTTCTTTCTGATAAAACTCTTGGTCAGTTCGAAGATACTTACGGAACATTATACAGGGCAATTAACTTTGCCAATATTGCAATTGAAAGATTACCAAAAATTGCTGAAACTGATCCTGAAGTTAATATCGACCTTTTAAATAAAAGGATTGGTGAAGCTAAATTTATCAGAGCAATAAACCATTTTTATCTTACTTTGGTTTGGGGTGAAGTGCCACTGGTTGATCATGTATTAGGCCCTTCAGAGTATACGATGGGTAGATCTAATCTGAAGGATATATATAATCTTATTGAACAGGATTGTAAAGATGCTATGGCTGTTCTTCCTGAAAGGGGAGGATGGAATGGTGAAGAAGGACGTGCAACTAAAGGTGCTGCTCAGGCATTACTTGCAAAAATGTGTCTTTTCGAATCTTCTTATGCAAAATACTATAAAGGTCAGGATTCAAGATTCGATCGTTGTACTGAACGTTGGGCTGATGTTGTAACCTATTGTGATCAGGTAATCAATTCTAATAAATATAAACTTGTTGGAATTGAAGGTGAAACATACGAAACATGGAGAAGTTCTAAAACAAACGGATATCGCTATATTTTCACATCACAGGGTGACCATTCTCCTGAAACAGTTTTTGAAATTACTTGCTTACAAGAAGGATTAGGTTATGGTGATGCTCGTGGTCACGCTTTAGCTAAATGGACAGGAGCAAGATATTATACTGATAATAAAGGTAAAGATGCTTCAACAGATTATTGGGGACTTGGTTTGCCAAATCCTGAATTGATAACTCTGTTTGGTGATGGAGATATACGTCGAGAAACTACTCTTTCATTTGAAGGTGACACAAGTTGGATTGAAATAAAAGGTGGATTAAGGGTTAAACCATCATTTAGTCATAGTGTTACTAAGACATATCAGAAAAAATGGGAAAATTCAGCAGAAGAATATATTGACCATTCATCTGACTGGACTCATGCTCCAAGTAATATTAAACTTATTCGTTACTCTGATGTATATCTTATGGCTGCTGAAGCAGCCTTGATGCTTGGTGATAATGCAAAGTCATTGGCTTATGTGAATAAAGTAAGAGAAAGAGCACGTATGTGCGGAACTTCAGGATTACCTGCTGCATTAACTTCAATTTCTTTGAATGATATTATACTTGAAAGAAGATTGGAATTTGCCGGTGAAGGTCATCGTATGTTTGATATTGTCAGATGGAATATTGCAGCTGACGTTCTTAAACAAACTTATGATGGAACTCCTATTGAATTTATCAAAGGAAAACATGAATTTCAACCATTACCTCAAAGAGAAATTGATCTTAGCGAAGGTAATCTGCAACAATATCCAGGTTGGTAAAAGGAAAGCAGATTGTTAATCTGTATTATTGAGTTTCTAATCAGTTAGTAAGGCACCTGAGCTATCAGGTGCCTTTTTTTATTGTCTTAATTTTTATATAAATTCTCGTTCATTTTGATAAGTTATTAACTACAAGAAAGCTATTGCTGTTGATAAATGGTTTAAGATTAAAAATTGCTTTTTGGTATATTTGTGAAAATTTAATTATAACATGCAGGAACAGGCAAATTATAATGAAGACTCCATAAAAACCCTCGACTGGCAGGAACATATACGCCGCCGTCCGGGTATGTATATCGGCAAGTTGGGAGATGGTTCCCAATCAGATGATGGGATATATGTACTACTTAAAGAAGTTCTCGACAACTCGATTGACGAGTTCATGATGGGTAACGGTAAAAAAATTGTTGTAAACATCAATGAAGGTCAGGTTTATATTCGCGATTATGGCAGAGGCATTCCTTTAGGGAAACTTTTGGATGTTGCATCAAAAATGAATACCGGAGCAAAATATGATTCTAAAGTATTTAAAAAATCAGTTGGGCTAAACGGAGTCGGTATTAAAGCGGTCAATGCTCTTTCTTCAAACTTTATTATTAAATCAATCAGAGATGGTGAAGTAAAAGAGGTTGAGTTTAGCAAGGGTCTGATTGTTGAGGAAAAAGATATAGCCAAGACTGATCAGCCTAACGGGACATCTGTTTTGTTCAGGCCTGATGATGTTATATTCAGAAATTATCATTTTATCAATGATTATGTCTCTGCAATGATGAAGAATTATACTTTTCTCAATTCAGGACTTATTATTGAATTCAACGGTGAGAAATTCCAATCTAAAAACGGATTGCTTGACCTTCTTACTGAATATATGGACAGTGAGCCGTTGTATCCTGTAATTCACCTTAAAGGCGAGGATATAGAAGTAGCTGTTACTCATGGCAATCAGTACGGCGAAGATTATTATTCCTTTGTAAATGGTCAGCATACTACTCAGGGGGGGACTCATCTTGTCGCTTTCAGGGAAGCAATAGTAAAGACTATCCGCGATTTTTATAAAAAAGATTTTGATGCTTCAGATATTCGGGCATCAATAATTGCTGCAATTAGTATAAAAGTTGAAGAACCTGTATTTGAATCTCAGACTAAGACCAAGCTTGGATCAAGGGATATAGCTCCGGATGGACCTTCCGTAAGGAACTTTGTAATGAATTTTGTCCAGAAAGAATTAGATAACTACCTGCATAAAAATCAGGATGTAGCAGAAGTTCTTTTAAGACGTATTCAGGAATCTGAAAGAGAAAGAAAAGCAATCTCGGGAATAAAACAATTAGCAAAACAGAGAGCAAAGAAATCTAATCTTCATAATAAAAAGCTCAGGGATTGCAGAATACATTATAATTCTAATGATAATCGCAAAGAAGAAAGTTGCCTGTTTATTACTGAAGGTGATTCAGCAAGTGGTTCAATCACCAAAAGCAGGGATGTAAATACACAGGCTGTATTTAGTTTGAGGGGTAAGCCTCTGAATTCATACGGGTTAACCAAAAAAATAGTGTATGAAAACGAAGAGTTTAATCTTTTACAAGCTGCTCTTGATATTGAGGAAGGTTTAGATGATTTGAGATATAATAAAGTAATTATATCAACCGATGCTGATGTTGATGGTATGCATATCAGATTGCTTTTGCTTACTTTCTTTCTTCAATTCTTCCCTGAACTGATAAGGAAGGGTCATGTTTACATTCTTCAAACACCCCTTTTTAGAGTCAGAAATAAGAAGAAAACCTATTATTGTTACTCTGATGAGGAAAAACAAGATGCGATTAACAAATTGGGTCCAAAACCTGAAATAACAAGGTTTAAAGGTTTAGGAGAAATTTCACCGGATGAATTTAAGGTGTTTATTGGGGAGAACATAAAACTGGAACCTGTAACATTGCACAAGGGTGATTCAGTAAAACAGCTTCTTGAATATTATATGGGTAAAAATACACCTGAACGTCAGGATTTTATCATAGAAAATCTTTATATAGAAAAAGATGAATTGAATTAAAAAATCAAACCCTAACCTGTTATTCTAACTGCATTTTAAAATGGATATTGAAGAAATTAATACCGGTTTACCGGAAGATATTACACCCGGCCCTGAGAAGTTTGAATTAAAACATCTTTCAGGTATGTTTCAAACCTGGTTTCTTGATTATGCCTCTTATGTAATTCTTGAAAGAGCTGTGCCTTATGTCAATGACGGGTTTAAACCTGTGCAAAGAAGAATAATGCATGCCATGAAAGAAATGGATGACGGGCGTTTCAATAAAGTAGCCAATATCATAGGTCAAACTATGCAGTACCATCCTCATGGTGATGCTTCAATTGGCGATGCTTTGGTCCAGCTTGGACAGAAAGATCTTCTTGTTGAAACTCAGGGTAACTGGGGAAATATTCTTACCGGAGATGGAGCAGCAGCTCCCCGTTATATTGAAGCACGTTTGTCAAAATTTGCGCTGGAAGTTGTTTTCAATCCAAAGACTACGAAATGGCAGTTATCTTATGACGGACGTAAAAAAGAACCTGTAACCCTTCCGGTTAAATTTCCATTGTTACTTGCACAGGGGGTTGAAGGTATTGCTGTTGGCTTGTCTTCAAAAATTCTTCCTCATAACTTTAATGAACTTATCGACGCTTCAATCCTCCATCTTAAGGGAAAGCCTTTTGAAATATATCCTGATTTTCCAACAGGTGGGATGATTGACGTTTCTAAATATTCTGACGGACAAAGAACGGGAAGTGTTAGAATAAGGGCAAAGATTGATAAAATTGATGGCAAGACTCTTGTTATTACTGAAATACCATTTGGCAGAACAACTACCTCCTTAATTGAATCAGTAATAAAAGCAAACGAAAAAGGTAAGATAAAGATTAAACGAATTGATGATAATACAGCAGCAAACGTAGAAATCATCATTCAATTAGCTCCGGGAGTGTCAAGTGATAAAACGATTGATGCCCTATATGCTTTTACTGATTGTGAAATTCCTGTTTCTCCCAATGCTTGTATTATTGAAGATGATAAGCCTCATTTCGTCGGAGTAAGCGATATTCTTAAAAAGAATACTGAACAAACGGTTGAGCTGCTTAAGCTGGAGTTGGAAATACGTAAGGCTGAGCTTGAAGAAATGTGGCATTTTACTAATCTTGAGAAGATCTTTATCGAAGAAAAGATTTACAAGGATAAAGAATTCGAAGAAAGTAAAAATATTGAAGAGGCGATAGCTCACATTGATTTCAGACTTACTCCATGGAAACCTAAGTTTAAAAGGGAAATAACTTCTGATGATATTCTTAGGTTGCTGGAAATAAAAATGGGACGTATTCTGAAGTTTAATAAAGAAAAAGCTGATGAATATATTCTTTCAATTGAGGATGAAATAGCAGAAATTATTTCAAATATTGAAAATATTATTCCATATACGATTGAATATTTTAAAAGGATAAAAAGCAAATACGGAGTAAACAGAAACCGAAAAACAGAGATTCGCAGCTTTGAAAATATTGTAGCCAGCAAGGTTGTTGTTGCCAATGAAAAGCTTTACATAGATTATGAAGAAGGTTTCATGGGAACAGGACTTAAAAAGTCTGAATACCTTTGTGATTGCTCCGATATGGACGATATTATTGTATTCAGGAAGGATGGAACCTATTTTGTAACAAAAGTGTCTGAAAAGGCCTTTATAGGTAAAAATATTCAGTATATCTCAGTCTTTAAGAAAGATGATACCCGAACAATTTACAATGTTGTTTACAGGGATGGGAAAGCCGGGGCAACTTATATGAAAAGATTTGCTGTCACCGGAGTAACCAGAGACAAAGAATATGATATTACTCAAGGGACTGCAGGCTCAAAGATTGTATATTTCAGTGCTAATCCTAATGGAGAAGCTGAAGTGTTAAGGGTAACTCTTAAACCTAAACCACGTCTTAAAAAATTAATATTTGAAGTTGATTTGAGTGAACTTGCAATTAAAGGACGTCAGTCTATGGGCAATGTTGTTACTAAGAATGACGTTCATAAAATAATCTTAAAAGAAAAAGGGCTTTCTACTTTAGGTGGTCGGAAAATTTGGTTTGATCACGATGTTAAAAGGTTAAATGCAGATAATAGGGGTGATTATATTGGTGATTTCCAGGGTGATGATAAGATACTGGTGATATATAAAAATGGTGAATTTGAATTATACAACTTTGACCTTGAAAACCACTTTAACGGTGATATTTTAGTCGTTGAAAAGTTTAATCCTGATAAAACTATGTCGGTTGTTTACTGGGATAATGAACAAGGATTCTACTATGTTAAGCGTTTCCAGATAGAAGCTGACTTGCCTGTAGCAAAACCTCAGAATTTTATAGGAGAAACCCCGGATAACAAATTGGTTAGTATAACTTGGGTTCATTATCCTCGTTTTGAAATTGAATTTGGGGGGAAGAATAAAGAACGCGAAAATGAAATAGTGGAAGTTGCAGAGTTTATTGGTGTAAAATCATATAAAGCAAAAGGAAAACGTCTTACAAATTTCCAGGTTAAAAATATTAAAGAAATTGAACCGGTAGTTAAAGATGAGGCTGATCATGAGCCTTTATTAGAGGAAGAAGATAATTCTCAAAGTATTGACATCGACGATGTTCCTTTTGAAATAGACAGAGGTACTAACCGTGAAGATGAGAACCCAAATCAAATGTCATTGTTTTAAGAAATATGAGAATTTACCTGATAGGATATATGGGAAGTGGTAAATCGACTGTAGGGAAAGGATTAGCCAGGGCTCTTAAATTACAGTTTATTGATCTTGATTCTTACATCGAAAAAAGGAATTTTAAAACTATACCTGAGATTTTTGCTTCTGAAGGAGAAGATGGTTTCAGACGAGCTGAAAGGAAAGCACTGCAAGAAGTATCCGAATTTGAAGATGTTGTAATAGCAACCGGAGGAGGTGCACCATGCTTCTTTGACAATATGGAAATAATTAAAAAAACAGGTATTTCATTATATCTTAATGGCAGCTCGAAGATTATTGCTGAACGATTGTTAAATTCCAAGACAGAAAGACCACTTATAAAGGGCAAATCCAAAGAGGAGCTTATTGCGTTTATCGCTGAAACACTATCAAAAAGAAATGAATGGTACATGAAAGCTGATGTTATTCTCAATTTCGACCATGATATATCTACTGATGAAGTTTTAAAATCATTGAAAGAAATTATTTAAAAACTAATCTGTTGATTTTTTCTTTTTGTTTTGTTAAATTGAGGGCAATAAATATTCATGTTTTATATTTCATTTTATCCTCAAATCAACATATCTTAAATGAAAAGTATTCTAATTGGCTTGCTTGCGATTTTAGCATTAAGTGCCTGTACTTCTTCAGTGAAATACAAAACTTTAAAAAAAACCGATAAAAATGGTTATTCTTATGAACAGGTAACCAATGATCCTCTTAAAACAAGAATTTACACTCTCAAAAACGGTTTGAAAGTTTATCTTTCTCCTAACGCCGATGAGCCAAGGGCTATGTGCCTGATTGGAGTACGCGCCGGCTCTACTTCAGAGCCCATTGAAACAACAGGTTTAGCTCATTACTTTGAACATATGATGTTTAAAGGGACTACTAAAATGGGAACTACAAACTGGGAAGAGGAAAGTAAACTTATCTCCAGAATTGAACAATTGTATGAAGATCATAAAGCTGCTTCAGATCCTCTCGCGAAAAAGAAAATTTATAAATCAATAGATAGTGTTTCTCAAATAGCTGCCAAATATGTTGCAACTAACGAATATGATAAACTTATGTCTTCTATTGGTGCGAAAGGATCTAATGCAGGTACAAATTATGAATATACAGTATACATGAATGATGTTCCGGTAAATGAACTTGAAAAATGGGCAATTTTAGAAAGCGAACGTTTCCATGGTATTGTCCTTCGGCTTTTTCACACCGAATTAGAAACAGTTTATGAGGAATTTAACATGTATCAGGACAGAGATTCTGAAAGACAGTTTAAAGTTCTGATGGAAAATCTCTTTCCAAAGCATCCTTATGGCAGGGATATCATTGGTTTTCCTGAGCATTTGAAGAATCCGTCAATGATAAATATTCAAAACTTCTTTAAAACTTATTATGTGCCAAACAATCTGGCTGTTGCTATTTCAGGAGATATATCGTACGAAGAAACGATAAAAATGATTGATAAATATTTTGGAGGTCTTGAATATAAAGAATTACCAGAAAAGGCTCAAATAATAGAAAATCCTTTAAGTAATGTGATTTGTAAGGATGTTACCGGGCCGGAACCTGAAAACGTAATGCTGGCTTACCGGACATTAGGAATTGGTTCTCAGGAGCAACCTTATTACGACATTATAAACATGTTATTAAGTAATAGCCGTGCTGGTTTGATAGATATTGACCTTGTTCAGAAACAAAAAGTTTTGTACGCCTATTCCTTTTATTATGCTTTGAAAGAATACGGGATTCTTGTTATGCAATCAGCACCACTTCAGAATCAAACTCTGGAAGGGGTGAAAGATTTGTTATTAGGCGAAATAGAAAAAATAAAAAAAGGGGAATTTGATGATTGGTTAATACAGGCAGTTGTTAATGACCTTAAACTGCAAAAAATAAAAAGCCAGGATGAAAATAGTGGGAGGGCTTTTGAATTAATAGGGAATTTCACTGATGAACTTTCAAGGGAAAAAGCGTTAAGCTACATGGATACTCTCGAATCTTTAACAAAAGAAGATATCGTCCGCTTTGCAAATGAAAAGTTCCCCGATAATTATGTTGTTGTATATAAACGGCAAGGTGAAAACTCAGAACTTGTAAAGGTTGAGAAACCTGAAATTACTGCTGTACCTGTTAATAGGGACCTTCAATCAGATTTTGCTGAAGAGTTTTTAAAAGTTAAATCCTCTGATGTAGAACCCGTATTTGTTAATTATGATGAGAAAATTAAGAAGGACAAGCTGAAAGAAAATTGTGATTATTACTATATTAAAAACGAATCTAATGATCTCTTTTCTCTTTATTACATTGTTGATTTAGGGAAATGGCATAGTCTGAAAACAGAATTAGCTGTTGGATATTTAAAATTTATTGGAACAGACAAATTCAGTGCTCCTGATTTTCAGAAAGAACTTTACAAATACGGTCTTTCTTTTGATGTATTAACTAACAATGAGAGATCCTATGTTGAGATTAAAGGACTAAATAGTAATCTGGATAAGGGAATTGAATTGCTTGAACATATTTTGGCAAATGCTAAGGCTGATAATCAGGCATATATTGATTATGTTGGCAGAATTATTAAAGACCGCAATGATCAGAAAGCAGACCAGCAATCAATTATTAATGCTATGTTCAGATATGGTATTTATGGGGATGACAATCCGGCAAAATATCTTATAAGTGAAAGCGAATTAAAAGCAATAGATCCTGAAGAATTAGTTAAGTTGATTAAAGGAATTTCAACATATAAACATAAAGTATTCTACTATGGACCTTCTGATTTTAATTCAGTTATGGTCAAGTTAAAGGAGAAGCATTCTTTACCTGAAAAATTATCAGAATTACCTGTTCCAAAACAATTTAAAGAAATCAAAAATGATAAAAGGAATGTATATCAAGTTGATTTTGATATTAATCAGGCCAATATTTTACTTGTTTCAAATGGAAAAGAATTCTCCAAAGATTTAATTCCTGCTGCAAGAATTTATAACGAATATTATGGAAGCGGCCTTTCATCTGTTGTATTTCAGGAAATAAGGGAATCCAAAGCACTTGCTTATTCAGCTTCATCCTGGTATGATATAGCTGAAAAACCGGGCAGATTGAATGTTCTGGGAGGATATATCGGGACTCAGGCAGATAAGTTGCCAATTGCAACTGCTTCGTTGCTGAACCTTTTGGAAAAGATGCCCAAAGCTCAGGCTCAGTATGATCTTGCAAGAAGTTCAATAGTTAAAAAAATTAATACTGAAAGGATTACTAAGGAACAAATCTTCTGGGATTGGATTGAAAATGCTGACAAAGGTATCGACTACGATATAAGGAAGGATGAGTATGATGCAGCTAAGAATATGTCTATTGATGACTTTGAAAAGTTTTTTAATGACAACATTAGAAATCAGAATTATACTTACCTGATGTTAGGTAAAAAGAATATTCTTGATCAGAAAGCATTAAAATCACTTGGAGAAGTTAAAGAACTAAGTATAAAAGATC
>JAGODU010000058.1 GCA_017998095.1 Prolixibacteraceae bacterium
TAATAACCCTGGCCTTTAGGCCGGGGTAAGCATGAACGCCTGACAACATGGGCTTTAGCCCTAACAGACGAAGTTTACTCCCTGTCATATTCACATTGTTCCTAATTTCATTAGGTCGGGACTACCAATGACAGCAAAACAACCGCACACCTCTAACCCAAAAAATATCTTTCAGAAATAAAAAGAATGTGAAAGAATAATAAATAAAAAAATTTTCTGAACAATATATCAGTAAATTTACATAATCATAAATTCCAATAATTATGAAACTACCCAATTGTTTATTTTTCTTTTTCCTGATAGTTTTTATCGCTTGCGACAAAGGCGATAGCTGGACAAACAACAATGAAGAAATTAAAACCGGCGATTATTCAGGATTGATTGTGAAAAGCTATGACACAATTATTGCCGGCGGATATCACATGCTGAGAGAATTCAGTCTGGATTAAGCTTGGCATTAAAAATACTATCGATTTTATAGTTATTGAATCTGCTATACAAAAGTAATTTCATTAAAAGCTTTATGCAATAAAAATATTTCCTAAATCATACATTACAAGACAAATAAGTATTATTTTTATTAAAGTTGAATAAAAGCAAATTTTATTACTAATTAACTAATTATGAAGAAAATAATAATACTTGCTTTATTAATTATTGCTTCTTTCATTGAAGTAAAAGCTGCTGACCCGATGTTTATCAAAGGTGATAAGGTGATAAATATAGGTGCCGGTCTTGAATATTGGCGATTCCCTATAACTATTTCAGGTGAATATTGTGTTGCTGACGGTATTTTAGATAAAGCATCAGTAGGCTTTGGCCTATATGGCGGAATTGGAATTAACTGGGGTTACCGTGCTACTTATGACCCTAATCTTTCCTTCCTGGCCGGTGTAAGAGGTTCTTTTCATTACCCATTGTTGAAAAAGCTTGACACCTACGCAGGATTAAGTTTGGGAATGGACACTTGGTATTATAACAACTGGTTAAGAATGGGCGGATTTATTGGTGCCCGCTATCAGTTAACTGATTTTTTCCATTTATACGGAGAACTGGGATCGGGACTTGGAAATCTCAATTTAGGAATTGCTTTGAAATTCTGATTATCCTTTGATATTAGTAATTTAGACAAGACCCTTTAGTATAATTCAATAAACTTGTGTATAGTAGCTTACTTGTTGCAAATCTTTTCTATTACTAAGTTTAAAATATCAGATTCCATTATAACAGCTTTATTTTCAAGCTCAACAGCCTCATCCATATATTGTGATGCCAATTCTTTATCAGCCATACCGGCAATATTAATTCTGACGTTTAGTCCGGCTCCTGCAACAGCTGCTCGTGCTGCAATAGCACCAACCCCGGCATCAGAAACAGAATTTGGATTTCCTGATTCAGCCATAGCTTTTATCACTTCCATTGAAGCGTAGCTTAACCTCATTGTATGCAATGGAATTTCAATAGCATTAATAACAGATTTTTGTATTGCTTCTTTTCTGATCTCTATTTCCTGCTGAGATTTCTTTGGAAGCTGAAGGGCTTTCATATAATCATTATAAGCATTGGTATCTTCATCTATAAGCTTCAGCAGCTGCTCATAAAAGTTTTTACCTTTTACTGCCCAATCAGAAAAATATTCCCACTTATCATCCCAGCCTTTTTTGTGAGATGAAAGGTTTGCAACCATTGTTCCCAGCGCTGCACCAAGTGCACCTAACAGCGCAGAAACAGAACCTCCTCCCGGTGTCGGTGATTCA
This sequence comes from Prolixibacteraceae bacterium, assembly GCA_017998095.1. The sequence continues at coordinate 1,758 of JAGODU010000058.1, forward strand.
GAAGCAGTAAGACGGGTAAAACCTGCCAGAGTGTTTTCAGCAAGCTTATTCTCCTGAAAATCAGAAATCATGTATTCTATAATTCTTTCTTTTGGATTGAATGGAGTAAGCTCATCAAGACCAAGTGATTTTATTGCAATTTTTATAATCTCGTCATCGGGGATACCGATTGAACGATGTTGTTTTTTTAGAAAATAAGTGCCTGCATCAAGCATTGCCTGTAGAGGAATTAACCCTATAAGTTCCGATCCTGTTACTCTTACACCTCTTATGGCAGCACGTTCACAGGCAGCTTCGAAGACTGCATGAACAGAAGACAATGTTATGTCTGTGATATTAAAAGACAGCTGCGAAATACCGTATTCTTCGATATACCAGCCTATACCTTTAACCCCTTTCAACATTCCCGGTTCATAAACAAGTTCTCCGTTTTCATCTTTAACAGGTATACCGGTTAAGGGATTACCTATTCTTTTAACCCTTCCTTTTTCTCTGATATCAAAAGCAATAGAATTAGCAATACGGGTTGATGAAGTATTCAGGTTTATGTTATACGCTATAAGGAAATTACGGGCACCGACTGCTATAGCTCCGGCATTGGCAACCATCGCATTGAATTCGGCGGGTCCAAAGTCAGGTTTCCATTCCGGATCAGTAAGCTTCTCCGGAAGACCCTCATATTCTCCTGAGCGACAATTGGCAAGGTTTCTCCTTTTCTCCTCGGAAGCAGCATACTCATAAAGATAAACAGGGATATTAAGTTCGCTGCCAATACGCTTGCCAAGGTTTTCAGCATAAACAACAGTTTCTTCCATTGTTATACCCGACAATGGAATCAGGGGCAAAACATCAGTAGCACCAAATCGTGGATGTTCACCTTTGTGCTTTCTCATATCAATCAGGCCCGATGCCATTTTCACAGCTTTAAATGCAGCTTCACAAACAGCATCAGGTGTTCCTGCAAAAGTGATAACCGTTCTGTTGGTTGCTTTTCCCGGATCTACATTCAATAGCCGGACTCCCTCAACAGACCTGATTTCTTCAGCAATCCTGTTTATGATGTTCATATCACGTCCTTCGCTGAAATTAGGAACACATTCTATCAGCTTTTCCATAATTAGTTTCTGGTTTTATTGACAACACTAAATCCTTTTTTCCAAACATAAACAGGAGCCAATCTCCCCTGATTGTAAAGTATTTCTTTATAATTATCAACCTTAAATGCAACTATATCTGCAGGGAATCCTTCTTTAATGATACCCCTTTCATTTAATTTCAATGCAGCAGCTGCCCGGTATGTTATTGCTGAAAATACTTCAGCAGTTGTAAGTTTCTCTTTAATTGCCAGAACTGAAGCTTCAGTGATAAGGTTTCCCATAGGAGCTGAACCTGCATTCCAGTCAGATGCGATGACTAAAGAAGCACCTGAATCGAGTATTTTTCTTGCCGGAGCAAAAGGTTCACCAAGTCCCAAAGAGGATCCCGGAAGAACGACCGGGAAAACATCACTTCTGGAAAGTATTTTTATATCAGCATCATTTGCTGATTCAAGATGATCAATACTTAATGCTCCTACCCTTCTTGCAAGTCCTGCTATTCCGGAAGAAAACTGACCTCCATGAATTATAATATCAAAGCCCAATGATTTGACTTTATTTAGAAAAATCTCAGCATCCTCTTCTTTAAATGCCCCTTTATCTACAAAAATATCTACCCTTGAAGAAAGGTTATTTTTACTTACCTGAGGTAACAATTCTCTGATAATATTATCAAGATATTGTGTCTCATTTCCTTTAAAGTCGGAAGGAAGCACATGTGCAGCAAGACAAGTAGAAATAAGTTCAGCTGATGTTCCTTCTTTGGCTTTTTTTATTGATTTAAGAATTTTAAGTTCATGTTCTGTTGAAAGACCATATCCGCTTTTAACTTCAATAACAGTAACTCCTTGTCGCAGCAATTCGTTTGCCCTGCCTGCAATAAGCTCTACAAGTTCACTTTCATCAGCTTTCCTGGTGTCATTAACTGTTTTCCAAATACCTCCACCTTGATTTGCTATTTCCAAATAGCTTAACCCCTGCAGACGTTTGTTAAAATCATCGGCACGGGAGCCTGCCCAGCAAATATGAGTATGTGCATCAATAAAACCGGGAAGAGCAACATAACTAGTATTCAGACGTTGAACTTCAGTTGGATTATAACCTCTCTCAAGATCTTTAAAATTGCCAATTTTTATGATTTGCCCATTACTGCACAATACTCCGGCATCAGGAATTATTTCAAGTTTATCATCTGTCAACGCCCCTTTAAGAGGGAGGTTGTCCATTGTCAGTAGTTGTTTAAAAGGACCTATAAGTTTCATCAGTTTAAATTTTGTTGTTTTATAGCCTGACAGAACCCGCCGATATTAACATCCTTCAGCATATATGGCGAACTATCCGGGATTTTTTTATTACTACAAATATAAACCAAAAGCTGTCCTTTTTTCAACTGCAATATCATAACCTGCATCAGCATGTCGGAAAATTCCCATTGCCGGATCATTATAAAGCACTCTTGACAAACACCGGCCTGCTCTTTCAGTTCCATCGGCAACGACTACCATTCCTGCATGTTGTGAAAAGCCAATTCCCACTCCACCTCCGTGATGAAAGGAAACCCATGTTGCGCCTCCGGCAGTATTTGCCATAAGATTAAGCAAAGGCCAGTCGGAAATTGCATCCGATCCGTCTTTCATTGCTTCAGTTTCCCGGTTAGGAGAAGCAACAGAACCACAGTCGAGATGATCTCTGCCAATAACTATCGGAGCTTTTACCTTACCTTTTTTTACCAGTTCATTAAAAAGAAGGCCAGCCTTTTCACGCTCTCCCATTCCCAGCCAGCATATCCTTCCCGGAAGACCCTGAAATGCAACTTTTTTCTCAGCTTCGGTAAGCCAGTTAATCAGATGTTTGTTTTCCGGGAAAATATCCATCAAAGCCTTATCTGTTTCAATGATATCTTCCGGATCACCCGAAAGTGCTACCCATCTGAAAGGACCTTTGCCTTCACAGAAAAGGGGACGTATAAATTCAGGTACAAAACCATTGTAGCTAAATGCTTTTTCTTCCCCACCCTGCTTTGCAAACTCACGTAAATTATTCCCATAGTCAAAAGTGATGCTCCCCCTTTTCTTCATTTCAAGCATAAATCCGACATGTCGTGCCATACTTTTTAATGAGCGACTTCTGTATTCAGAAGGATTTATTACTCTAAGCCGGTATGCTTCTTTTAATGATAATCCTGCAGGAATATATCCGTTTAAAGGATCATGTGCTGAGGTCTGGTCAGTAAGTATATCAGGGATGACATTGTCCTTTAGCAGCTTTTCCAGAACATCTCCAATATCACCTGTCAACCCTACAGAAATAGCTTCTCCTTTAGCTTTAGAGGAAATAATCCATTCTTTGGCAAGCTCATAATCATCTGTCATCCTGTCGAGATAATTTGTTTTAATTCTCTTCTTTATTCTCTCAGCATCAACATCAACACCAAGGAATGTAGCACCGGCCATTTTAGCAGCAAGAGGCTGAGCTCCGCCCATTCCACCCAATCCGCCGGAAACAATAAGTTTGTGCTGAAGATTACCATTGAAATATTTCTTTCCACATTCAGCGAAAGTTTCATAAGTGCCATGCAGAATACCCTGAGAACCAATATATATCCAGCTTCCAGCTGTCATTTGTCCATACATGATAAGCCCTCTTGACTTCAATTCGTTGAAGTAATCCCAGTCAGCCCATGCCGGAACAAGATTACTGTTGGCAATCAGTACCCTTGGAGCCTGTGGATGGGTACGAACAAGTCCAACAGGCTTGCCCGACTGAATTAACAGTGAGTGATCCTCATCCATTTCAAGAAGAACTCTGATAATCTCCTTTACTGCCTCAGGATTTCGTGCGGCCTGACCTGTTCCCCCATATACAATAAGGTTTTCGGGGTCTTCGGCTACTTCAGCATTAAGATTGTTGAGCAGCATGCGAAGAGGAGCTTCAGTTTGCCATGAAAGTGCATTCAGCTTTTCGCCAACCGGTGAAAAATAATTTGGATGGGATGCATATCGTTTAATAAATTCCAAATATTTCATGTTTTTCATTTTTAAAGTCAATATTGTTTTGTTTTGCCACCTTGTTCAGGTAATGAATCAATTGCTTCGATCTTACCAACTTAATTGCTTCTTCAATGTCGGGCATATAAATACGATCTTTATCGGCAAAAGAAATATGCTTTCGGATAAAGCTATGAGCCTCATTGATCAAAATTCCGGAACTCATTGGTTTTCTGAAATCGAATCCCTGGGCTGCAGTAATAAGTTCAATGGCAAGCACCTTTTCAAGGTTTCCAATTATCCTGAGTGTCTTGCGTGCACCAATAGAACCCATGCTGACATGGTCTTCCTGTCCGAGAGATGTTGGTATACTATCGGCGCTGGCTGGAAAACAAAGGCTTTTATTTTCACTTACCAATGCAGCTGAAGTATATTGCATAATCATAAATCCGGAGTTTAGCCCCGTATGCTCCATTAGCAATTTAGGTAAACCCGGGACACTTTCAATAAGTGAAAGATATATCCTTCGGTCAGAAATATTACCTAACTCAGAAGCAGCAAGTCCGGCATAATCTATTGGCAAAGCAATAGGCTGCCCATGGAAATGACCACCGGTGATAGTCTTTTCTTCAGAAAAGATTATTGGATTATCTGTTACAGAATTAATTTCAGTGTGAATAATTTCCTTAAGGTGCAACCATGCATTACGTGAAGCACCGTGCACCTGTGGTATGCATCTCAGTGAATACGGATCCTGAACTCTGGTGCAATTCTTATGAGACACCATGATCTCAGAATTTTCAAGAAGCCTCCTCATCCTTTCAGCTACATAAATGCAGCCTGAATATGGTCGCAATGAATGAAGCTCCTCATCAAAACTTTTACCTGATGCAAGCATTGCTTCAACATTCATTGCACCAATAATGTCAGCATGATCAAGGCAATTCTGAAATCTTTCAATAATCTTAATGGCATGGGCGCTCATAAACTGAGTGCCGTTGATTAAAGCAAGCCCTTCCTTGGATTTCAGTTCCACAGGATTGAGTTTAAAAACTTTCAAAATCTCAGCAGAAGGTTTAATATTTCCCTTAAACCAGACTTTACCCAGGCCTATCAGAGGAAGAAAAAGATGAGCCAGCGGAGCAAGATCACCGGAAGCACCAACAGAGCCTTGTTCAGGCACACAAGGAATAACATCGTTATCAATATGCCAGATAATTCTGTCGATGGTTTCTTCTGAAATGCCGGAATAACCAAGAGCCAGAGAATGAACTTTAAGGATAAGCATCAGCTTTGAAATTTCCTTTTCAACAAAATCTCCTACACCAACACTATGGCTCATCAGCAGGTTGTATTGCAATGCTTTTGTATCTTCCTCACTTATATGGGAAGTACACAAAGATCCAAAGCCGGTATTAATGCCATAGACAGTGTTGTGATTATGAACTATATTTTCAACTACCTGCCTGTTTTTAAGAATCTTATTCCGGGTTTCAGGAGAAACAACACCCTTTATTTTCCCATTTGCAATATTCAGGGCAATTCCTGTACTGAGATCATCCTCTCCATATTTGAAATAAGATTCATGCATGTTTTGTGTCATAACTGAAAGTCTGTTTGAAATCATTTAAAAAAGGACTGTATTTCAAAAAGAAAAGTTACGCTATTGAAAAAAATATGGAAATGATAATTGTTAGTAATAAAAGTCGTCTCTCAGCCGTACCTCATTCGACCGTAGTAGAATATGGCAGGTCTTTGGTATTACTTTGGTAAGGATGAAGTTTGAAATAATTTTAACATCCACAGAAAGTGTATTGATTTTAATAAAACTATATACCATAAGCTATGAATAGAATCTTTTTTTCTTTTATTGTATTGGTAATTTCAGGAATGTATTTCTTGAAGCCGGCTATACCCTGAAAGAAATAGATGCTAAACTTGCAAAAGCTTACTCCGACTAATTAGATGTTTTTTAAAACATTAATTATTAAGATTTGTTTTATATGAAATTAAAATCTTAAAAAAATGAAACCAGTTTTAATATTTATTGCTTTGCTTATATCAGGTGTTGGTTATTCACAAAACCCTGCAAGCATATATGATTTCACCGTTAAGGATATAAACGGGAAAGATTATCCTTTATCTCAGATAAAAGGTAAAAAGGTGATGATAGTAAATACAGCCTCTAAATGTGGATTTACTCCACAGTATAAGGATCTTGAAAAATTATACAAGGACTATCAGGATAAGAATTTTATAATTATTGGATTTCCGGCCAATAATTTTATGAAACAAGAACCGGGAAGCAATGAAGAAATAGCAGAATTCTGCCAGTTAAATTATGGGGTTACATTTCCAATGATGTCAAAGATTTCAGTAAAGGGAAATGATATTCATCCTTTATACAAATGGCTTACAACACAAGCCGGCAGTGAAGTAACCTGGAATTTTCAGAAGTTTTTGATAGATGAGAATGGTAAAGTTGTAAAATATTTCGCTCCAAATAAAAGTCCTTTATCAAAAGAAATAGTTTCATGGATTAAAGGGGAATAATGATTTTTTAATAAAAATGACAAAAGTGTTTTTTCCAAATGAATTGAATTGATATATTTCGACCTCAAAATATTAAAAACCAATTACACATAATTATGAGAACTTTGAAACTTTTACCAATCCCTTTAATAATTACTGTTTTTTGTATGTTTGCAGCCATGAATAGTAATGCACAATCAGAAAGGGCGAATATCGCCGACAAGTATAAATGGAACCTGAACGATATCTACAAATCGGATCAGGAATGGAGTAAAGCAAAAGACGCCATAGCAGTTAAGCTTCCTGAGGTTGAAAAGTATAAAGGTAAACTTACCAAATCAGCAAAGGATTTGTTAGCTTGTCTTACCTATAATTCAGCGATTTCAAAAGAAGCAACACGTCTTTACATATATGCTTCAATGAATTCAGACCTTGATACAAGGATTATGATGTATAATGGCATGAAGCAGCAGTTGGATCAGCTATTTACAGAATTCGGATCAAAAGCTTCATACATAGAACCTGAAATATTAAGTGCAGGTTGGGAAAAGATAGACGGATTTATAAAGAGTGAGCCCAAGCTTGCTGTTTACAGGATGTATCTTGAAAATCTGTTCAGGCAACAAAAGCATACGCTTAGTGAAGCTGAAGAAAAAATAATGGCATTATCATCATTGGTTTCAGGAACATCGTATGATGTTTTCAGTACTTTTTCAAATGCAGAAATGCCGGGTGCAGAAATAACATTAACAAATGGTGAGAAAGTAGTTCTCAACAGTGCAGGTTATGAGAAATACAGGGCTGTACCAAACAGGGAAGACAGAAAACGTGTTTTCGAAGGCTACTGGAACAATTACAAGAAATATGAAGGAACATTCGGAGAAACACTTTATGGTAATGTTAAAAGCCACATGTTCAGAGCAAAAGCAAGAAATTATGATTCATCGCTTGAAGCTGCGTTATATCCGAATAACATTCCTGTAGAAGTATATCATTCATTAGTATCAAATGTCAATAAAAACCTTTCAGCATTTCATCGTTATTTAAAGATAAAGAAAAGAATGATGGGCGTTGACACTTTGAAATATCTTGACATGTATGCTCCAGTTGTAAAAGGAGTGGATATGAAATACACTTATGATGAAGCTGAGAAGGTAGTACTTGAAGCTTTGGCGCCACTGGGTGAAGAATACGTATCGACAGTAAAGAAAGCATTTGACAACAGATGGATAGATGTATATCCAAATACAGGAAAGCGTTCGGGAGCTTATTCCAACGGGGCTGACTATGATGGCCATCCTTACATATTGCTCAATTACAATGACCTGTATGATGATGTAAGCACACTTGCACATGAGCTTGGTCATACCATGCAAAGTTATTTTTCAAATAAAACACAACCATATCCATTATCCGATTATACAATTTTTGTAGCTGAAGTTGCATCTACATTCAATGAAGTACTTTTATTCAATTATATGATTGACAAGGTTAAGGATGATGACATGAGGCTTTCATTTTTAATGGACTGGCTTGATGGTTTTAAAGGGACTTTATTCCGTCAGACGCAGTTTGCTGATTTTGAGCTTAAGATTCATGAAGAAGCTGAAGCAGGAAGACCATTGACAGGAGAAACATTATCTAAATTATACTCTGACATTGTAAAAGCATATTACGGTCACAATGAAGGAGTATGTTACATTGATGATTATGTTAGCATGGAATGGGCTTTTATTCCTCATTTCTATTATAACTTTTATGTATATCAATATAGTACCTCATTTACTGCTTCAATGTGCCTTGCTGAAAAAGTATTAAACAAAGAGCCGGGTGCACTAGATAAATACATTAATTTCCTTTCATCAGGTTGTTCTGATTATTCAATTGAACTATTAAAGAAAGCAGGAGTTGACATGACCAGCAGTGAACCGTTTGATAAGACTATCATTGCAATGAATAAAGTGATGGATGAAATTGAAAAAATTCTTGATAAGAAAAACAAATAGACTTTTTCATCAATAATTACAATGTTGATTCAAAATTTAAGTAATATTAATGCCTGAAATTTTAACAAATTCTTTATTTGAAAATAAAATGGAAGACATTGAAAATGTAGGGTTTAACAACGAGAAGTACCTTGAAGAGCAAACTGCCTCGATACTAGAAAGAGTAAACAGGTTTAACGATAAGTTGTATATAGAATTCGGAGGCAAGCTCCTGTTTGATTATCATGCTGCCAGGGTACTTCCCGGTTTTGATCCAAATGTTAAGATGCGTCTTCTTCAGTTGTTAAAAGATAAGGTTGACGTAATATTATGCATTCATGCCGGTGATATTGAAAGGAACAAGATAAGAGCTGACTTTGGTATTACCTATGATGCAGATGCATTAAAGACCATCGATGATTTCAGGAGCTGGGGTATAAACATAACAGCAGTTGTAATTACCAGATATCAGAATCAACCTGCAGCTACAGCATTTAAGAACAAGCTTGAACACAGGGGCGTAAATGTATATCTCCATTACCCGACAAAGGGATATCCTACTGACGTTGATCTTATTGTAAGCGATGAGGGCTATGGGGCCAATGAATATATCAAGACAACAAAACCTATAGTTGTTGTTACCGGACCCGGTCCCGGAAGCGGGAAGCTTGCAACATGCCTTTGCAATTTATATCACGAATATAAAAACGGCATAAAAGCAGGATATGCAAAGTTTGAAACATTTCCTATCTGGGATTTACCTCTTGATCATAAAGTAAACATAGCATACGAAGCTGCTACTGTAGATCTCAGGGATGTTGTAATGATTGATGAACATCATCTTAAAGTATATAATAAGAAAGTAGTTAACTACAATCGTGACATAGAAGCTTTCAACCTATTAAAAAGGATTCTGGAGAAAATCACCGGAGGCAAATCGATGTATCAATCACCAACTGACATGGGTGTAAACAGAGCCAGTGCCGGAATTATCAATGATAAAATAATTTCAGAAGCATCACATCAGGAGATAGTTCGTCGTTATTTGAAATGTGCTGTTGAATATGCAATGGGATTAGTTGACAAAGACACACTTAACCTTGCCAAAGAAATTATGGATAAGGTAGGGGCTAAGGTTGAAGATAGGGATGTTGTAATGCCTGCAAGGCAAGCAGCCCAAAATGCAGAAGAAACAGGCAAAGGTAATGCAGGTTTATATTGCGGATCAGCAATTAAATTGCATGATGGAACAATAATAACCGGTAAAAACTCAGAATTATTACATGCATCTTCAAGCCTCATATTAAATGCAACTAAACATTTAGCAGGCTTACCCGATAGTATGTATCTCATTCCCAAAAGTATTATTGATTCGGTTTCACATTTAAAACATGATATTTTAAAAGGTCGGATGGTTAGCCTTGACGTTGAAGAAACTTTGATAGTGCTGGCAATAAGTGCTTTGACAAATCCAGCTGCCCAAATGGCACTGGAAAACCTTGAAGGTCTCCGCGGTTGTGAGGTTCACACTACTCACATACCTACTCCGGGAGATGAAGCCGGATTTAGAAAGCTAATGGTTAATTTAACCTGCGATCCTGAATTCTCGAGTAAAAGGCTTTTTATTAGTGACTAACAAATAAATAATTAAAGCAAAACCGACAAATAAAAAGGTCAAGGGAAATAGAAATATTCATTATTTTTGATAAAAAAAACAATATGAATCATAAAATATTTCCCTTAATTGTTTTTTGTATTTTATCATTGACATTGCCATCCTGCAAACAAATATTGTTATCGCAAAGCACTGTGATAAAAGGGAAAGCAGATTTAAAACTACTGGATAGTGTAAAAGCATTTCAAAACAAACTTACAAAGCAGGAAGCAGAAGAATTCCTGTCAAAAAATTTAAAACAAACCATTATTGGAAGTGTTGATCCGGAAGTCATAAATGATCTTCAGGTTAACGATGGATATATTATTCTATTCAACGACAGTATCAGTCAGTACTGGTCAGAAAAAATAATTTATAAACGTGAGCACTTCAGTAATATGACTGTTGAAGATTTCCGTATTCAAAAGCATGTAACAAGAATTTCTTATGCCGATGTAGAATCAATAAAAATTATTAAGGGAAAAAGAGCTGACAGATATGATTTAATTACCCGCCATAATTATCCAAACGGATATTTTGGTAATATTTTTACTTACGAAAAATTAAATGAAGATAATCCTTCAGACATAGCTTTAATTGCAAGCATGCTTATGCTTTTTAAAAATTTGAAAGAATGAAAACTGACAGGCGGAATTTTATTAAGACAACAGGAATTATCTCTTTAGCAGGTTTACTAAGTACAGGAAAATTATCGTCTTCTCCACTTATCAACAGCAAAGAAAAAAACAAAAATGGATTGTCATTAAGCTTTTGCTCATATGATTTGCTGTTAAAACATACATTTACTATTGCAAACAACTCCCGGAAAAATACACCGGCAATGCTGGTTTGCATTGAAAAAGACGGATACAGGGGATTTGGTGAAGCTTCAATGCCACCATACCTGGGAGAAAATGTTGAAACTGCCACAAAATTTCTTTCTTCAATAAATTTAAGTCAGTTTAATGATCCTTTTAAACTTGATGAAATATTGCAATATGTTGATTCGTTTATGCCGGATAATTGTGCTGCCAAAGCTTCAATAGACATTGCCTTACATGATCTAATCGGCAAGATAATGAATCAGCCGTGGCATAAAATCTGGGGTTATAATCCTTCTGATTCACCATCTATATGTTTTACCATAGGAATTGACACACCTGAAATATTAAAGTCAAAAGTGGCAGAAGCTTCAACCTATAACTTCTTAAAAGTAAAATTAGGAAGGGATAATGACCGGGAGATAATAGAAACAATAAGATCTGTTTCCGATAAGCCTATTTATGTAGATGTAAATCAAGGGTGGACAAACAAAGAAAAAGCCCTTGAGATGATGTGGTGGCTAAAAGAAAAGGGAGTAGTACTGGTAGAACAGCCAATGCCCAAAACAGCTGTTGATGATATGGCCTGGTTAACGCAAAACAGTCCGCTTCCTACAATTGGGGATGAATCAGTTCAAAGACTACCCGATGTTATCAAAGCAAATGGCGTATATCATGGCATAAACATTAAACTGATGAAATGCACAGGGATGAGAGAGGGTCACCGGATGTCAGAGCTTGCACGATCAATGGGGATGAAAGTTATGATTGGCTGTATGACAGAAACCTCATGTGCCATTTCAGCAGCTGCACAGCTTTCACCAAAGGCTGACTGGGCAGATCTTGACGGCAATCTTTTAATAACAAACGATCCTTTTACCGGAATAAAGATAATTAATGGTAAAATCACGTTAAATGATAATCCGGGAATAGGGATAAGTGAAGTAAAAAAAGTATTATGAAGCAAACAGGCTTAAAGACTTTAGTTGTATTAACAGGAGCCGGCATGAGCCAGGAAAGTGGTATTCGAACCTTTCGTGATTCAGGAGGCATGTGGGAAGAACATAACATTATGGACGTTGCTTCACCTGAAGGCTGGAAAAGAAACCCTGAAATGGTGTTGAAATTTTATAATGAGCGCCGTAAACAATTACTTGAATGTCAGCCAAACTCAGGGCATATAGGATTAGCTGAACTGGAAAAAAAGATAAATGTCAATATCATCACTCAAAATGTTGATGACCTTCATGAAAGAGCGGGAAGCACAAAAGTATTGCATCTGCATGGTGAATTAAAAAAAGCAAGGAGTACAGTTGATCCGGGATTAATTTATGAAATTGAAGGATGGCAGCTGAATATTGGGGATAAATGTAAAAAGGGAAGTAAGTTAAGACCACATATCGTATGGTTTGGAGAAGCTGTTCCTGAAATCAACAATGCAATCCAGTTAGTTCAGAATGCTGATATAATGGCAATTATAGGGACATCAATGCAGGTTTATCCTGCAGCAGGGCTAATTAATTGGGTTAATAAAGGTGTTCCTGTTTTTCTGATTGATCCAAACCCTTCAGGACCTTATCCGGGAGTTCATATAATAATGGAAAAAGCAGGCAAGGGAGTAGAGATTCTGACAAAAGAAATTGAAAGGTTAATTTGAATTGTCTTTTTCCCGAATACTATTGTATTTTTACGACATGAAACGACTGTATTTATATATAATCAAAACTTTCATAGGGCCATTTATACTCACATTTTTTATATGTGTCTTTATTTTATTGATGCAGTTCCTGTGGAAGTATCTTGATGATCTGGTAGGTAAAGGTCTGGAAACGGGACTCATACTGGAACTTATGTCGTATGCAGCACTTAGTCTGGTGCCAATGGCTTTGCCACTTTCAATACTTTTAGCTTCTATAATGTCGTTTGGTAATCTTGGCGAAAGGTTTGAACTTCTTGCTATAAAAACCAGCGGGGTATCATTGCTGAAAGTAATGAAACCACTGATCATCCTGAACATTATTATGACCATAGGAGCTTATCTGTTAGCCAATGAAATAATACCTCTCACCAATTCAAAATTTGCAGCTTTGTTATGGAGTGTGAAAGAGCAACGTCCTGAAATGATAATAAAAGAAGGTGTATTTTCTAATGAAATTGATGGATATAGTATAAAAGTAAACCGCAGGGATCAAAAAACTGATGCACTCCATGGAATTATGATTTATGATCATACATCAGGAAAGGGAAATGTAAGTGTTACAATTGCCGATTCAGGGTATCTCAATATGTCAGACGATAAACAGTATATGATTCTCACCTTGTATCATGGTGAAAATTACGCTGATGAAAAACCCGGAGAAAAGGACACCAAACAAAAAAATCCATTCAGGAGAGAGAAATTCAGAAAACAGGAAGTTGTAATTAACGTTCATAATTATGATTTAAAAAGAATTGATGAGAGCTATTGGAAAGATGGCTATAAAATGCTTAAAAACAGGCAACTTGATGTTGCTGTCGATTCTCTGGAAAAGATTTATACTGACAGGGAAAAGATGGTAGCAATCGGGGTTAACTACAATAAGCCATTGAATGATATAATTTCAAACAATTTTTCACCTGATTCGCTGAAGAAGGTAATTGAGAAAGGCCCGGCCAAAGTATTTGATTTCGATTCACTTTATGCAAGCTTGTCAAGAGAGCAAAGAACAACTATTTTACAGCATGCACAAAGAAATGCACAGTCAAATCAAAGAAGTATATTGCAATACGAATCTGACCTGTACAATCGGCTGAAGTATATCAATCAACATCTGCTTGAATGGCATAGAAAGTACACATTATCATTTGCATGCCTTGTTTTCTTTTTTATTGGAGCACCGCTCGGAGCAATAATCAGGAAAGGCGGATTCGGGATGCCTGTCGTTGTTTCAATACTTTTATTCATATCCTATTATCTGGTTTCGATGATTGGAGAGAAAGTAGCAAGAGAAGGTGTTTGGATGGTAGGCTCAGCAGTCTGGTTTTCAACAATACTGTTTTTTATTATAGGGATTTTTCTGACAAGGCAGGCAGTTACAGATTCAATTCTTATGAATTCAGAAACCTATTCCAAAGTGTTTAAAAAAATTAAAATATTCAATCTTTTTGAATCAGATAAAAATGATGTCATAAGCGATGAAAATACTTTTCCTAACGAATAAGGTTCCATACCCTGCTAAGGACGGAGGGTCTATTGCGTCGATGGCAATGATTAAAACATTATCTGATGCCGGTCACAGCGTGACTGTCCTTTCCATGAATACAAGGAAACACCATATCACCCCTTATGATATCCCAAAAGATTTAAGATCAAAGGTAATTTTTCATCTTATTGAAGTACCCGCTAAAATTACAGTTCAGGGCTTAGTTAAAAATCTTTTATTTTCAAAGATTCCTTATAATGCAGAAAGGTTTATAGATAAAAATTATAAACACTACCTTGAATCACTTCTTCAGGCTAATAAATACGATATTATACAGTTAGAAGGTTTATATCTCTGTCCATATATTGATACAATTAGGGAATCAAGTGTGGGCAAGATTGTATACCGAAGTCACAATATTGAACATGAAATATGGGAAAGAACTTTAAAAAATTCAAAAGGTATAAAAAGATGGTATCTTAAAATCCTTTACGAAAGGCTAAAGATTTTTGAATTATCCTTCATTAACAAATATGATTTATTAATTCCCATAACTTCAAGGGATGAAAATAAACTAAATAAATCGGGCAATATCAAGCCATCAGCAACAATACCTGCCGGATTTGATTTTGTAAAGAATGAGCCTTCAGTAAATCCTTTAAAGAATGACATATTTTTTATCGGGGCACTCGACTGGACACCAAATCAGGAAGGATTGACCTGGTTTTTTGATAACTGCTGGGAAAAAATAAAAGAAAACTGCCCTAAGGTTAAATTTTTTATAGCAGGCCGAAATGCACCGGATTGGTTCATTAAATATTTGAATAAGGACAAAGTTGAATATATCGGAGAAGTACAAAATGCACATATATATATCCGGAAACATGGAGTGATGATTGCCCCTCTTTTATCAGGAGGAGGCATGAGAGTAAAGATTATAGAAGGGATGAGTTTAAAAAAGCCAATAGTCACTACTTCAATAGGATGCGAAGGAATTGATGCACAAAATGAAAGGGACATTTTTATAGCAGATAAACCGGACGAGTTCATTGATTACACAACAAGATTAATTAAAGACATAAAGCTTCAAACTGAAATATCCAATAATTGCTATACATTTGTAAAAGAGAATTTTTCTAATGAAAAACTGACATCTCATTTGATTGAATTTTACAAAAACAATATTGAATGAAATTAATTTTCTGGGTCTTTTTATTTGCAGTATTTTACACATATGCAGGATATGCTATAATCTTATTTTTCCTTACACTTTTTAAAAAGAAAGTAAAAAGTCCTGCCCGGCCTGAAGATGATAAAGAATGGCCTGAAGTATGTCTTTTTGTAACTGCCTATAATGAAAAAAATATTCTTGCAGAAAAAATCAGCAATTGCTTATCTCTTGATTATCCTAAAGAAAAATTAAAAATTGTATTTGTTACTGACGGCTCTGATGATGGCAGCCATGAATATCTGATGAATATTCCCGATATAAATGTTTACCACGAATCAGAAAGAAAAGGAAAGATTAATGCAATGAACAGGGGGATGACATTCATAACATCACCCATTGTAATATTTACTGATGCCAATACAAACTTAAATAAAGAATCAGTCAAAATAATTGCCAATGAATTTTTTGACCCTAATATAGGGTGCATTGCAGGGAGGAAGAAAGTTCTTAGGACAAAAAATGCAAGTGCTTCAGAAACGGGAGAAGGTCTGTACTGGAAATATGAATCATGGCTTAAAACCATGGACTCAAAATTCAATATGCCAATTGGTGCAGTAGGTGAGCTTTTTGCAATAAGGACAGAGTTGTTTGAACCTGTGGCAAAAGATACTATTCTTGATGATTTTATCATTTCTTTTAATATTCTTGATAAAGGATATAAGCTCAAATATGTACCTGATGCTATTGCATCAGAAAACGCTTCATTAAATGTATCGGAGGAATTAAAAAGGAAAATCAGAATTGCTGCAGGAGGAATACAAACAGCAATAAGGTTAAGGAAATTTCTGAATCCTTTCCGTTATCCTAAACTATCTTTTCAGTTTTTCTCTCATAAAATTTCAAGATGGACTTATACACCATGGCTTTTATTTAGCATGTTGCCTTTAAATTTACTGATAGTCATATTCAATAGTGATCCCCTATATTTATTTACTGTTATTTTTATCTTACAATCAATTATTTACGTTGTAGCATTCTTAGGCTGGATTTTTGAAAAAATAAAGATACACCTTGCCCCATTCTTTATACCTTATTACTTCATTGCCATTAACATAGCAACTATCAGGGGGCAAATAAGATATTTTTCCGGCAATCAAAAACCGGCATGGGAAAGAGCAAAGAGACTTTAACGATTTAATTACTTTTTGTTAGTTTTACACAAAATTTTAAATGATGGCTGATTTCAAATTAAATACAATTCAGGAAGCTGTTGAAGACATCAAAAATGGCAGGATTATTATTGTTGTAGATGACGAGGATCGTGAAAATGAAGGAGACTTTGTTGCAGCAGCGGAAAAAGCTACCCCTGAAATGATTAATTTCATGTCGAAGGAAGGCAGGGGACTTATATGTGCTCCATTAACAGAAAAAAGGTGTGAAGAACTTGAACTAACCATGATGGTTGGCAAAAATACCTCTCTGCATGAGACTGCCTTTACCATTTCTGTTGATGCCCTGGGATATGGCACAACAACCGGCATTTCAGCCTATGACAGAAGCGTAACCATAAAAATGCTTGCTGACCCTTTAACCAAACCTGAAGACCTTGCCAGACCGGGACATATATTCCCTCTTATGGCTAAAAACAAAGGCGTATTACGAAGATCAGGACATACTGAAGCAACAGTTGACTTAGCCAGATTAGCCGGACTTGAACCCGCAGGAATACTGGTAGAAATAATGAATGATGACGGGACTATGGCAAGGCTGCCACAGCTTATCACTATTGCCGAGAAATTTAATATGAAAATTGTTTCGATTGCTGATCTCATTGCATTCAGAATCGAAGAAGAAAGCCTGATTAAAAGAGGTGTTGAAGCAAAATTGCCAACTCAGTATGGCGATTTCAATATAATTCCATTCCTCCAAAAATCAAACGGAAAGGAACATTTGGCCCTGGTGAAAGGTGAATGGACCCCTGATGACGCTATTTTAGTAAGAATGCACTCTTCATGTATTACCGGTGACATCTTTGGTTCAAGAAGATGCGAATGCGGAGATCAGCTTCATAAATCAATGGAATTAATTGAAGCCGAAGGCAAAGGGGTAATTGTATACCTTGATCAGGAAGGAAGAGGAATCGGACTTTTAAATAAAATCAAAGCTTACAAATTACAGGAAGAAGGTCTCGATACTGTTGAAGCAAATGAACATCTTGGGTTTGCTCCTGATGAAAGAGATTATGGAGTAGGTGCACAAATACTTCGTAACCTCGGGGTAAAAAAAATGAGGCTGCTTACCAATAATCCTGTTAAAAGAGTAGGACTTGAAGGTTACGGGCTAAAAGTCATTGAAAACATTCCAATAGAGGTAGAGCCAAATGAACACAATGAATTCTATCTGAAAACAAAACGTGACAGAATGGGTCATATACTTCAAAAGTTCAATTACAATAACGAAGAATAATTTCCTGTTTATTTAAATTTTTAATAGCCATTTTGAATATTATTCCTGAATTTCTTTAATTTAGACAATTCTTTAAAATAATAATCTAGATGGAAACCAAGATCAAAACCGAAGGGTATCTGTTTTCTAAAGGATACACAAATTACGTATTCA
Source organism: Prolixibacteraceae bacterium (assembly GCA_017998095.1). Next base: position 19,806 of record JAGODU010000058.1, read on the forward strand.
TCCTCCTGTTTTTACTTTACATGTTTGACTACATCGACAGAGTAGTAGTAACATCCATGTTTTCAATGATAGAGAAAGATCTTGGTATTTCTCACACAAAAAGCGGGCTTCTTGTATCTGCAGTATATTGGTCGATAGTTTTACTCACATTCCCTGTTTCAATACTTGTTGACCGATGGAGTCGCAGCAAAACCATAGGCATCATGGCAATATTATGGAGTGTGGCTACTGCCCTGTGTGCCCTGACGGGAAATTTCATCCAACTCTTTTTTACAAGATTGCTTATTGGTGTTGGAGAAGCAGGTTATGCTCCCGGCGGAACAGCTATGATTTCGGGTATGTATCCTGAAAATAAGAGAGCCAGAATGATGGGTCTATGGAATGCTTCTATACCGCTTGGTACAGCTATTGGTATTTTACTTGGAGGACTTATTGCTACTCACTGGGGCTGGAGGCATGCTTTTGGACTTGTTGCCCTACCCGGACTGGTTGTTGCTATTGCTTTTCTTTTTGTTAAAGACTATAAAACAGTTGACTTATCTTCTATTACTGAGAAAAAGGAAAATCAAAAAATGTCAGTCGTTGAAATAGTTAAACATTTCTTTTCCAAACCATCTTTGATTTTCACTTATTTTGGTATTACTGCTGTTGTCTTTGTTACAACTTCTTTGATTACATGGCTCCCAAGTTATTTTGAAGTAACAAGGGGAATAACGGCAAGCAAAGCCGGAACATTGTCAAGTTCAGTAATGGGACTAGCCATTTTAGGTGCTCCTATAGGTGGGTATCTTGCTGATAAATGGAGAAACAAAAATCTAAGGGCAAGATTACTGTTCCCTACCCTTTCAACAATTGGAGCTGCTATATTTCTTTCCCTTGCTTTATTCTTTTTTAAAGGTGGAATCCAATATATATTTTTTCTGGTAATGGGCTTCATGGTAACAATGTTTATTTCTGCTGCTGCAGCTGTTACTCAAGATGTAATTCATGCCGGATTAAGAGCAATATCCTATGCTATTGCCGTAGTTATTCAAAACCTTATTGGTTCTTCTATTGCTCCGATTGTAATCGGGAAAATATATGACAACAAAGGAATTGAATCAGCTTTTACAATATTGCCCTTTATCTTAATAATTGCTGCAGTGCTCTTTTATTCAGGTTCAAGATTTTATGAAAAAGATATTCATAAGGTACCAAAGGTTGATCTTGAGGTTGTCTGATTCACAAATTCATAATTAATAATCTTATAGTTCCCTGGAATCTTTCGCTGTCAATGTTTCCTCATTGGTTAGTTTTTTTTTCAATCTTCAAAAAAGTCAATTTTCTTTTAGGGTATACATTCATCTAAACGGATGAAGTGTGTTGTAATTTATCTTATCAATCATAAAATATGAAGAACTTAATCTTTTTTGCATCTGCTTTTTTTATGGCAATGTCATTTTCACTTTTTTCCAATGCTCAAAGTATCGTTGTAAAAACAATAGATGGCACTGAAAATATAAAGCAAATGACATCTTTCAACCTGCTTACTTTCTCAAATGCAAGCCTGGTTTTCAATTCTGTTCAGGGTACGACAGAAAAATTCAGTATCTCAAAAATTAAAAAGATTTATTTTGATGACGTTGTCACCGGTAATAATGAAATGACGACAAATGATAACTCAGCAGAGTTATATATTTACCCAAATCCGGCCAACTCAATGCTTTATTTCAGCGATCCTCCTGAAGAAAATTCCTTGATTTCAATCTACAGGATTGATGGAACAAGAATCTTTCAATCTTATTCATCATCAGCAGAAACAGGAATAGATATAAGCTATTTTTCTCCGGGAATGTACATTTTAAAAATTAACAATCACGCTTTGAAATTCAGGAAAATATGAAGAAGAATATTTTAACTCTGACGATTCTGTTAATGAGCATTTCAATTTTTGCTCAGGAAATGATATATATACATAAAACTGATAATGTAAGCCTTGGAGGCATCTATTCAAACAATGACAGTGTTTATTTCAACGAACACTTTTCAATGGTTTTTTTTAAGATTAACGGGGTTCCTGACCAGTATCTTGTTTCTGAAATTGACAGTATTACTTTTGGTGAATCAACTGATACTGTATACATTGATTTTTCAGACAATACTGCTTATGTGAAAAACCCTTATGCTTTCAGTGGTATTAAAATTACTGTTAAAGGTGCTGATGTTACTATTAATTCAACAACTGAAACAAGGGATATCAGTTATGTCGTATCAGGAAATTCCGGTGACGGAATGCTTAAAATTTACAGCAATAAAAGATACAACCTTTGTTTAAATAATCTTAACCTGACAAATGCTGACGGTCCGGCTATAAATATTCAATCTGACAATAAAGTGTTTGTCAATCTGGTTGACGGAACCACAAATACCATTTCAGACGGAGAAGTATATGCTGACCCGTTTATTAACTATGAAGCAGGAGGAATAACTGAAGACCAGAAAAGTGCATTCTTCAGTGAAGGACAATTAATTTTCAATGGTAATGGGTCACTTACGATAAATGGAAATGCTTCCGACAGGCATGCTCTTTGCAGCGATGATTATATTGAAGTTAACAGTGGAAATATTAAAATCTCCAAAGCTTTCAGGGATGGTATTCATGGAAAGAAGGGAGTAATTATAAACAACGGAAATGTTGAAGTCACTTCAGCAGGAAGCGGTATTGATGGTGATAACGGTGTAGTCACTATTCTCGAAGGAAATGTTACAGTAATCTGCAACTCAGCTGATGTAAATGCAATCAGCAGCGACAGCACCATCAATATTATGGGGGGAAACATTAACTTAACAGCAGAGGGCTTGCAATCCAAGGCCATCAAATCAGATCAGTTAATAAATATTCTTGGAGGAAATTTAAATATTTCCACAAAGGGAGGGGCTGCCCTTGAAGCATCAGGATCAGGTTTCGACCCTGCTTATTGCACAGCATTAAAATGTGACAGCCTAATCAATATTGAAGGGGGAACTGTTTTAATTAACTCAACAGGTACAGCCGGCAAGGGTATATCTGCGCCTTTAATAAACATGTCGAACGGTAATGTTCAAATAACATCAACCGGAGGAGGAGCTACATATACAAACTCAGCCGGTGAAAGTGATGCTTATGTTTCAGGCTGTATTACTTCTGACGGAAATATAAATATCAGCGGAGGCAGATTAATAATAAACAATTCAGGTGCGGGTGGCAAAGGTATTTCAGCCGATGGATTCTTATCAATAGGAAGCTCAAGCGGAATTCCTGATGTCA
>JAGODU010000268.1 GCA_017998095.1 Prolixibacteraceae bacterium
TTGGTGGAGCAACAAGAGAAAACATAGTGGGGGCAATCGGCGGTGCAGTTATAGGCGGCATTATCGGTAGCATGGCTGAAGAGGGGGCAACCCGACAACAGGGCATGGAATACGTCATTGAAACAGATAACGGCTCTCTCATTACCGTTGTGCAGGGCATTGAACCATCTCTGAACGTTGGAGATAAGGTGATTGTTATCTATGGACAACGTTCAAGGGTTATAGCGGATACAAGATGATGAGATTTTACACATTCGGATTTTATGTTTGACATTAACTACGTATCCCTTGTGCTCAATTGCAAGAAAGAAAATATCTTCTCCTTGAATTATTTATTTAATGGCGTTAAAGTTTTTGAATAAGGGATAAAAAGGGGAGGTAAATGTGCTATACTTTTTGTATACATTAAAACTCGGTGATCATGACAATAAAGAGGGGTTATTGTTGCAGATCAATCATTTTTACTCACATTTACATATTCTTCATGCTGAACAAACCATTGCAACGCTTAACGATGGGGATAATTGTGTCGCCCTGGCGGACATCATGAAGCTAATGGATGGGAAGATTCGACTCGGCGTAGCTGTGAATGTTGAGAACTCTAGGTTTTTGCAATTCTCGGTTAAACCATAGGGGAATTAAGATGATTGAAGTTTTGAATTAAAAGGGGTAAAATTTATTTTGTTAGAAAATTGTAACAAGTCAAAGTTAATTACACTTATTAATATTTTCAGGCAGAAGAAGCTTTATTAAACATCCATATATCTATGGAACGGAAGAACTTACATACACATACTTTGACGAAACCGGTAAAGATATAAAGAGGAACATTATAGTTGAAGGGAGATTATGCATTGAGGGGAAGGAGATTATGGGAAGAAAGATCGAAGATTGTCCCTTTGTGTATATTCGCCTGATTATTGGAAATCTCTCAATACAGAAGAAAAAGTGAATAAGGCTAAAGGCTATTTCGACAGAATGATTGAATGCAAAGATCCAAAAAGCATACCAAGCGAGGCTGTTTTTGTTGTAAGGCTCGCGATAATGAATGTAAAGAGCGGCTGGTGTGACGTGCATGACAATCATAAAAAGGATTATATTTCTTACAGGGATTATTTGAAGATGAAGGATGTAAAATTTGCTGAATTCCTTGATAAGCCCTTAGGAATAAATTCAACCTATATAGATAAAAAAACAATTGGGAGCAATTACCAAAGTGGTACAAACTTTTATTACTTTACAAAAAAAGATTTAAAGGATGCATTAGAAAAATGTTCTGCAGAGCTTAATGGCCGCAAAGAGGAATTGCATATCGATTATGTGTTGGATTGCATTGAAGAGAATCTTGCGTTGGCCGGCTATAAATTGGCTAAAGATTGGAGGTCTGTCACAGAAAAAAATATAGCAAAACGGTCTTTAACAGATTGATTTAATTAAATATTAGGAGATTGACTACAATTATGACACCGTCATGGAATCCCGGTGATTATAGCGATGCAACAGTAAAAAAGTTTGTTCAGGAATTGATAAATCTTGTTCAGGAATATTCTTCATATGTTTTTTTAAGAAAGGATAATAAGAATCAACCCGGCCTCATGATCAAGGATCGTAAAAGTGAAAAGGCGTTAATGGAGTATAGGCCTATAGAAAACCGTTTATTCGCAAGACCACACAATTATGAAAATTTAGATGTGAATACCAAATTGGTTAATGACTACCATGCGGCCATAAAGAACATAGGTCCTTCGATCACAGAATCTAATATGGCCATTTTTTTAGATTATTTAAGAAAAATTATAATACAGTTGAATAAGTTAGATCCTGGCGATGAGTCCAAAATGTCTGAGAAAACCTTTATCGATGAAAATGAGGAAAATTATATACCAGTGCGTCAGGATTTCGAAAACGCCTTCAGAAAATGCAATCCATCTTTAATTGAAGAATTGGAAATATCAATCGATAAGATATTTGGTGCTATGGAAAAGGATCTCTTAAGAAAGGGCTTTAAGCTGCATAAAGACTGGCGGACCGTTACAGAAAAAAACATTACCATTTGGGCAAAAACTTACGATGAATAATAGGGGGTTAAATGACAATACGTGACTTGATTGAAAAATTAACAGATGCAGAACTGGATAAAAAAATAGATGTGGTGGCATGGAGAAGAGAAAAGGGGCTTCCAGATACAGAAAAAGCCTACTTTAATATATATATTGCAAAACGTGACCAGAATAGCGTTAATAAAAAGGCTTCGACGATAATACCTGAAGCCGGTGCATCAATGCGGAATTTGATTGAAAAATTAACAAATGAAGAAATGGACAAAGAAATCAATGTTACCGATTGGCGAAAAGAGAAGGACCTTCCTGATACTGAAAAAGCTCATTTGCAGGCCTTTATTTGTAAAAAACATGGTTATAAATACATCATGCTATTTGACTTGATAATACCAGAACAAATCAATATTAATCGGGAAAATCATGATAGATATGGCGTTAAGAATCAAGGATCAGGGAGATCTTATTTGCCTACAAAAGAAGATTTTGAGAAGGCATATCGAGAATTAGAAAAAAAGCACAAACAGGGAGTAAAGATTGATGAAGTGCTTGATATTGTGGAGGCAAATCTTACCGAAAAAGGCCGTAAACTATACGAAAACTGGCGTTCAATAACAGAGCAAAAAATCAAAGAATGGTCAAAATGAGAGGATTGAAATGGAATTCAACTATAACGAAAAAACAAGAATGATAAAACCTATTCGTTCAAGCAAAGATGTTTTTGATTACTTCGAAACTGCGGGTTTTTTATTCCCAAAAGAAATCCTGACCCGCTATTTCCTGTCTCTAAAAACAAAACCCTTCGTTATTCTTACCGGCATATCTGGCACCGGCAAGACAAAGATTGCGCAGATCTTCGCCGAATACATCTGTCAGGATGATACTCCAGAGGAGCGCTTAAAGAGAATTGCCTTTGTTTCTGTAAGGCCTGACTGGATGGACAACAGGGGGCTATTGGGTTATTACAACCTCCTTGATGAAAAATATCACACCACTGTCGTTACAGAAATGCTGCTTGAAGCCGCCCAAAACCCCGATAAGCCGTACTTCATTATCCTCGACGAGATGAATCTTGCAAAGGTTGAGCAGTATTTCTCTGATTTTCTAAGTATCATGGAAAGCAGGACACCTTCAAACCCCAATGGAGAGTCTATCCACCTGCACCATGAAGAAGATGTCGATGCTGCAAAAAAAACGAGATTGAGAATCCCGGGCAAGCTCAATATCCCGCCGAACGTATTCTTCACGGGTACCGTAAATGTTGACGAATCAACCTATATGTTCAGCCCAAAGGTTTTGGACAGGGCAAACGTCATTGAATTCAACGATGTCAATATTGCAAGTTATTCAAGAGGTTACAGCGAATCTGAAGGGTTTGTTCTAAAGGAATCAAACATCATCAAAAAACTAATGCCGGCAGACGATGGAAGTCCTTTTTGTTCAAGGGCTGATTATGAGCAAACCAAAGAAGATGTTGATAACTTCTTCAAGAAGATGCTCATTAGTCTCTCTCCTCACAACCTTCACTTCGGTTACCGTGTAATAAACGAGATATCCCGTTTTGTCATAAATGCAAAGGAAGAGATAGATAAATTAGACATTGACGATGTACTCGACATTCAGATGCTGCAGAAAATACTCCCCAAATTCCACGGCTCGCAGGCGAAACTCGGAGAACCCCTAAATCAGCTTTTTGAATTATGCGCAAAGCCAGGACAGGTATTAGATGCATCTAAGGCGGTAGATGCTGATTATCTGGCCCATAATGCCCGCTATCCGAGATCCGCTGCCAAGCTTTCCAGAATGCTGCACAACCTTTATATTCAGGGTTATACGAGCTTCATCGAATAATATGGAAGGCGTCTTTTACTCCGACTCCGTGAGAATGGCGATTTCCGAGGTTCCCCACCTGCTCGGTGAGGAGGCTTCGGTGATCGAAAATGCCAGCCCTTATGAAGGCTACCTGGAACTTGACGAGCTTAAGACATATTTTGTCAGGTTTTACGACGACGAGGTTCCGGAGTTTATCTCTTGTCTGCAATCGAATAATAAATCTTCGTGTTTTGTTCGCAAATTTCCAGATAAAGTATACGAGATCAATTTCAATAATTACTCGGGCATGACCCGGTTCGGCCCTGTTAACGTTAAGGTAAAGAACAAAAAGATACCGGAAGATCTCTACAACTCGATGCTGAACTATATTGCCCTGAAATACGCCAATCTCATCTTCAGCTTTAATACACCGCTCGGACAGAGATATAAGAGGGAAAAACCGGGTTCTGACATTGCCTATATCGAATATCTTTTCCTGAAGACATTCCTCCTTGAAGGCTCCCCGAATATAGACGGGATCGCAGCCCTTATACTTAACGACCCGCATATGAAGATTAATGTCGAATATGCCTTGACACCCATGGAAAAGGTGTCATTTGCTGAGCCTGGATCGCTCCTTAAAACGCTTCTTAAATCGGACAACTTTACAATGTTGCCTCCGCATCATCCGCTTAGCAGGACACACCTTGCAAACACGCTCGCGCTCAGAACAGGAAGAAATATTTTTCCTGCTCAGGTTGTCACGCAGTACAAATATCACACCGTAGATACCATAGAAAAAAGGTTCGTAAAGCACTTTTTGAAGCAGATACAGCAGCGTCTGGGCGAGCTTGCATCATCAATGCAAGACATA
>JAGODU010000269.1 GCA_017998095.1 Prolixibacteraceae bacterium
AAACAGTTGGTACATATCAGAAAACACAAATTTAATCATCGACAATCATGGGAAGCATCATTAAAGGATCATGTCAAAACTGTGGATATGAGACCAAAAACCTTTATTACGGTGGCGGTTTTGCAAATTTCAAAACATGTTGCGATTACCCGGTTCTGGATAAGGATAAGAATGAGGTTGGCATGGCTAATATCATGAACAAGGAAGAGGTTGTTAAGCAAAACCCAAACCTTGTGTTCTATGATGATGAGACCTTATCGGATGAGAAATCACAAAACAGAGATAGTTATCATCAATGGGGTGATTATAAATTATGTAGACAAGGTAATCTATGCCCAAAATGCAATAAGTTCACTCTCGGATTCTCAGGTGTGGGTTGTTGGGATTAGATTCTGCTTGTCACGATGGAACTATTCTTAAATACTAAGCACCAATTCTAATACAGCCTTCCCCCGATTGGAACATTGATATCAGGAATTATCAGGATGCATTCTTTTTTATCATCAGGAACACCTAATGTTAAAACTTCCGAAATGGCAGTCCCGATTTGCCGAGGCGGAAAATTTACCACACACAAAACAAGTTTGCCAGTCAGTTCATCCTTTCTATAGTTTGCAGTTAACTGGGCACATGACCTCTTGATGCCAATTTCATCACCAAAATCAATTCTGAGTTTGAAGGTTGGTTTACGTGCTTCCGGGAAATCTTGAGCCTCGATTATTCTGCCCACACGAATATCTAACTTCTGAAAATCTTCAAATGTTGCCATTATACTGTAGGTTTGGTAATAAGATTTTTTGTAACATTTGTACAACATCAGTTTGTTTCCAACCAATATAGCAAATACTTAAAAGTAATGCTGCTTTGAGGATGGAGAAGTGATTCTGTTTTAAATTTATCATGTAGTCATTGTAAACTTATATTATGGAAACCGCTAACATTCAATGGAAATCAATTTATAAAGTAGGTGCAGTAACCACAATAATTGTATTATGTGGAATAATTCTTGACATGGTGGTGGGTTCTGTAACCGGTGGAAACGTGGCAACACTTCCACAGACCGCAGTTGACAGGTTTAATCAATTTAATGAAGCCAAGTTATTGGGACTGTACAATCTTGATCTGCTTAACACTATAATTCAGATAATCTTTATTCCTTCAATTTTTGCCATTTATGCTGCTCACAGCAAAGTAAGCCATCCTTCAGCACTTCTGGCGTTGATTATATTTCTTGTTGGAACAACAGTCTTTGTTACCAGCAATACTGCTTTAACAATGCTTGATTTGAGCCAGAAATACTCTGCAGCAACATCTGATGAACAGAGATTGCTGATAGCAGCAGCAGGAGAAGCAATGTTAGCCAAGGGTGCTCACGGTAGTTTGGGTGTGTTCTTTGGTTTTGCATTGATCCCATTTGCCAATGCCCTGATGTCCGGTGTTATGTTGAACGGGAATGTCTTTAGCCGTACTACATCATATTGCGGGATTATTGGGAATTCTCTAATGGTAATCTATGTCGTTCTGGTAACGTTTGTACCAGCCGTTGAAAAAACAGCAATGTTATTTGCCATGCCAGCAGGGTTATTGGTTATGGCATGGATGATTCTATTCACAATTAAACTTTTTAGATTAAGCAAACTGGCACAATCTTGACAGTTTATCAGTTTCCTTTAAATAATATTTATTCATTAGATTGCCCAATTGGTTTGAATTTCTAATATTTGTAATTAGAATAATTCAGTAACATTTCTATTCAAGATTTCATTCCATATTGATTACTGAAATGATTCCAGATACAGTCCATATTTTACCGACTGATAACTCGCCTGAGGTTGTTCTTAATCCTGAAGGAAATATTAAGATTAAAGGACGGGGCATGGTTGTAAATAAAACCAGAGTTCCGGAACAAATAAATGATTGGCTTGATTCTTATCTCCTTAACCCTGCTGAAAAAACCACTATTATCATAGCATTTGAATATCTGAACAGTTACAGCACAACAATATTGGCAGCGGTTTTAAAGAAGATTACGAAAGTGATCCAGAACAATAAAAAAAATCGTTATCCATTGGTATTATGAAGATGGTGACGATGATATTTTAGAGCGGGGTAAATATATTTCCGAGTCTCTTAATATCCCGCTTGAATTTATTGAAATTGACGACATTTCTGATTGTTAGAGCAACTTATAACGAAGCAATATTTTAACGTCAATAATACACTGAAAAATACTGTAAGAAATAATTGAACATCCATTTATTCAGTTCCGACATACTGATCAACAATCTCTTGGACTTGCTCATAGGAAAGTGTTTTTTTCTCCAGTAATTCGTCAGCGATCTTCAGGATCAGTTGCTTATGGACATTCAGGCTGAGTAGTTGAAAGGTGTAAGCGATCAGGAATTTTTTGTAGGCAGTTCGGAGAGGTTCAGGCTGGTTTATCAGTCCACTTTTATTGAGTGCCAGAAAGTCTGTTCTTGAGCCTGTTCGATCAAAGTCTTTTGAAAAAATTCGTTGGGCAACATAAGCACTTAATATGGTCACATCCTCAATAAAATTTTGGAAGAATTCATCTGGTGTTAGTCTGGAATAAGCAACATTATCATGATAATATGGCGTGATTGGTTGAAGATACCCCAGTGACTTCCCATCTGTATGGATTTTCAATTCACTTGGCTCGATGGTTACAAATGCAAATGGTCGTCCGGTCAAAATGTAACCGAGTGCATGTCCCGCCTCATGGAGCGCAATTTGTTCTAAACTATCGTGCATATAATCAACAGATTATACAATCTATGGCATTCATATTTGTACATCATACCCAACTGTAATCAGGAGTTAAGATTTTACTTCATTCCCTCTCATATAAATACCTTGATATCAAAAAATGGACATTATAGGAAGAGGGGGTGGGTATCCGGGGGTTAGTCCCCCCCCTTTCCCCCCTGTCTATAGGACTGTGGGTCATGCAGGAAAAGAAATTCTGGGGTCTTGATTGGCAGTATAAAAAGAGCCAACTCAAAATTTTTCTGGAAAAGAAAAATAAATTTGGAAAAATCGAAGTGTGAAAAATTTTCCCAAATATTATTCGTGTTTCTGAAATTCATAATGGATATTCGATCTGTGATGATAACCTGACCGACTCGTAACCGTCATAGATTAGCATTAATAAGTTTTTCTGTTCGACATCCATTTCGATATCTCATTCACTATATCATCATCCGGAATTCTCAAATAATGCGCTGTATCCTTTACGTCTTTGTGTCCCAACAATATTTGTAAATAATGAATTGGCAGGTTCTTATTGAAGAACAGGTATGATGCAAATGTTTTCCTTGCCATTTTATTCGTTATTTTAAAGCCAACACCTGCAAGTTTACTGATTCTATCAAGGTGCTTGTCAAAGTGTGTCAGGGACAAATTTAGAGGGAAGTTAGTGCCATTCTTTATCTGATATTGATCTGCGATTTCTTTTCCGAGAAAAATATCTTCGTTGATAAGAAGAACCCCTTTGCATAAACTTCCGTTTTTGGCTCTTCTGTATCTAATATGCACGTTGTTCCCAGTATATAAAAAATTCAAATCTGATTTTCTTATATCGGCATAATATTGCCCAGTGCTTACCATGAACAAGAAACAATCAAGACACTTAATCAAATTTTCCCGCTTCATCGTAAACTGATATTCCTGCAACTCTTTGGAAATTTTATTTGATTTAGCATATGGTTTAAGTACAACCTCTCCCTTTTGAAACTTCAGTCTTAATGCAAATAGTTTTTCCATATCATTTACCGAAAGTGCTCTGTCATCATCTTCCGGACATTGATTGTCATATTCTTCAGTGAAGACAGATAATTTATAACTTGGATCAACTGGAAGTTGCTTGTTACTTTCAAGGAATTTGATGAAGCCTTTGAGTTTTGTGTGAAGTTTTACTTTGTAATTATGTTTGCCATTGATGTTACTATAAAAATCATTGAGAACAGATTCTGTAATCTGTGAGGGGTGTGGATCAATTCTATTTTTCATAAGAAATTCTTCAAAATATTTCAATGCCGTCCTGTATCCTGAGAGGGTACTTTTTGTGAGCCTACTTTTCGTTTTTTTGTTGATTCTCCCGGTTTTGCTGTCTAAGAATTCTTGCTTGTATTCAAATATTGACGCTGTGCACTTTACGTTAAGTGCAATAAAGTTTTCGACATATGACTCAACTTCAAGTTTTGTGAAATTACTTCCAGTGAAGTGCTTGCTGAGTTCATACCTAATAGTGAAGGATATGTTTTCTAACGTATCATATGACCTGTCACCAAGTCTTCTCCGAATTCGACCTTTGAAATTAGGGTGCGTAACATAAAGCCTGTAGTACTGACTTTCTCGGATAAGTTTTACCTCAAATGGTTTGTCATTAATTTGTCCCATAATTTTATCGTATTAAGTAACGGATTACTGTTTATACGACAAATAAAGGTAAAAAATTACTTTTTGGGGCAAAATAATTACTTAGATTTGATGAATGACTGGTATTCAATTACCAGTTATACAATATAGTAGGTAAATATATATCGGTTTTTAATTAAAAAGAGTAATTAGTTACTTTCCGCCACCGACCTCAACCCCATTAAAACCTCCTGATTATCAAGGAGGTTTTTTTGTTGTGGGACAACTCTTGGGACGTTTGGGACAGATTTGGAAGAGTAACCAGTTACTTTCTTTTTACTTGTC
>JAGODU010000270.1 GCA_017998095.1 Prolixibacteraceae bacterium
CAAAAGAAATTTTCACAAGCTTTGTTTGGAAATGATTATCCTTATGCAAATACGAATAAGGCCTCTGATTATGATAGTCTTTCAAGAGATTTGTTTGTAGATTTTCATAAGGAAAACTATAATCCGGCTAAATCTAAAATTATTATTTCCGGTAGTTATTCTGATAATACAAAGCTTTTGCTTGAAAAGTATTTCGGCGATTCTTGTACCGATAATGTTGTTAAGTCCTTATCTGAATTTACCATAAATTCTGATAAAACAAGAACTCACTTTGTCGAAAAGAAGGATGCTCTTCAATCAGCTGTCAGGGTAGGGCGGTTAACAATTAATCGTGATCATCCCGATTTCCATGGATTAAATATTCTGGTAACTATTCTTGGCGGTTATTTCGGATCCAGATTAATGTCAAACATACGTGAAGATAAGGGTTATACTTATGGTATCGGCTCAACGATAATTACATTTCCTAATGCAGCCTATTTCCTGGTGGCTACAGAAACCGGTAACGAGTTTTGCCGTGCTGCATTAAATGAAATTTATTACGAAATGGAGAAGCTTCAAAATGAACCAGTCGGAGAGGAGGAACTGGAAACTGTTAAGAATTACCTTCTTGGAGAAACTCTTAGAAGTATTGATGGCGTTTTTGCCCTTTCCGGTACTTTCAAAAGCATGCTCCTGATGAATAATGATTTTTCCAATTATGCCGAATTTTTAAAAGTGTTAAGAGATATTAAACCTGAAGATTTGCAAAAGCTTGCAGTTAAGTATCTTGAAGTACATAAGATGTACGAAGTTGTGGCAGGTAAAGAAAAGCCATGATTGAAAAATAAGCCAAAATCATTAGATTTGCCTCATTGAAGAAGCTCAGCGAGTAATTTTTTATTTAAACCTTAAAACCTCTGACTTATGAAAAAGCCGGTATTAATCCTGCCGCTTATCGTTATATTGCTTTTTAATAGCTGTAAACCCCGTAACGTTTCAGAAGAACAAAATTCTCAATCACCTTTGAAAGGTCATATTTCTTTATCGGGGGCCTTTGCATTATATCCTGTAACTGTTTTATGGGCTGATGAATTCCGAAAGGAAAATCCTGACGTTGTTATTGATATTTCTGCCGGAGGGGCAGGCAAGGGTATGGCCGATGCTCTTTCAGGTATGGTTGATCTTGGTATGTTTTCACGCGGAATTACACCTCAGGAAGAAGAATTGGGCGTATGGTACGTCGCTCTAACTAAAGACGCAGTAATCCCTACAATAAATGCAAATAACCCCTTTTTAAAAGATATTTTACAACGGGGAATCACCAAAGATGAAATGATCAGCCTTTTTATTAAAGGGGAAATAAAAACATGGGAACAATTGCTTGGTAAAACAGGAAATACCAGTTTGAACGTTTATACTCGTTCTGATGCTTGCGGAGCTGCTGCTATGTGGGCTGAACATCTGGGAGCCAAACAGGAAGACCTTACGGGTACGGGTGTTTTCGGAGATCCGGGTCTTGCCGATGCTGTTAAAAATGATATTCTGGCAATAGGATACAACAATGTTAATTACGTTTATGATATCGAAACCAGAAATAAGTTTAATAAACTTGAAGTGATGCCAATCGATTTCAATGATAACGGAACTATTGATGATGAAGAAAAGGTTTATGATAACCTTGAAAGTATAAATGCTGCAATAGTTAGTGGGGCATACCCTTCTCCTCCTGCAAGAGATCTTTATTTCGTGGCTAAAGGAAAGCCTCAAAAGAAAGAAGTTCTTGCTTTTATTGAATGGATTCTTACGAAAGGACAGGCATACGTCAGTAAAGCCGGATATGTGCCTCTCTCTGATTTAAGAATCTCTGAAGAGATAAAGAAAATTAAATAGTTGAGGATGTCAAGCTTTATTTCATCGAACAACTTAAAATTAAATACCCTTTTCAATAAGGTTAATCAATCATGGATGATATTCTGGTTGATTTTCATTATTATACTTCCTTTTTTAATTCTTACCGGCCTCATTATTAAGTCGGAGATGATGTTCAAAGACTATAATCTGATTGATATGTTGTTCTCTTCAGATTGGAAACCTATGGCAGGTAAGTTCGGCTTTTTGCCATTTATTCTCAGTTCAATATGGGTTACCTTACTTGCATTGCTGATTGCTGCCCCAATTTGTCTTTTAACCTCAATTCACCTTACTCAATATTCTCACCCGCGATTACTGAAATTAATGCACCCCGTTATTGATATTCTTTCCGGAATTCCATCAGTTATATATGGCGTATGGGGTGTTATTGTTATAGTTCCTTTTGTTTCAGGTATGTCAGAGAATATATTCGGGATACAAACATCAGGCTTTTCAATTTTATCGGGAGCAATTGTTCTTTCTATAATGATTATCCCTTTTATACTCAATATTCTGATTGATATTTTTAATACAATTCCAAAAGAACTTACGGAGTCGTCCCTTTCATTGGGCGCCGGTAAATGGTACACAATAAAGCATGTTCTTGTTAGAAAAGCATTCCCCGGAATTATTTCAGCTATTGGATTAGGTTTATCAAGAGCGCTGGGTGAAACTATTGCTGTTCTTATGGTTGTTGGCAATGTGGCTAAGATTCCCACAGGAATTTTTCAACCCGGATATCCACTGCCCGCCCTGATAGCCAACAATTACGGAGAAATGATGTCAATCCCCCGATATGATTCGGCATTAATGTTTTCTGCTCTTCTGTTGTTAGTGATAATATTGATCTTTAATATTTTATCAAGAATGATGATAATGCGATATGAAAAGCAGTACCGATAAAAATAATAAACTCAGATTGAGAATGCTTAAAGCTGAAGAATCATTCTTCCGCATTTTAATGTATTTCTCTACTTTGCTGATTTTCTTGGTATTGCTATTGATAATTATTGGAATTTTAAGAAAAGGGATACCTGCTCTTAGCTGGGAAATGATATCCCAATCACCCAAAGGTGGTTTTTATTTTGGCAAGGAAGGTGGAATTCTGAATTCAATAATTGGTTCTCTTTATCTCGCCTCAGGTGCAACATTGCTTGCTTTTATAATAGGATTGCCGGTTTCTTTATATCTTAATGTATGGATTAAAACGAAAACATCCTTTGTGAATTTTATCCGCCTTATTCTTGATATTTTATGGGGCATACCTTCAATTGTTTATGGTGCTTTCGGGTTTACTCTCATGATATTTCTTGGTATTAAAACTTCTTTAATAGCAGGTATTGTTATTGTTGCAGTTCTTATCCTTCCGATAATGATTCGCGCTATTGATGAGGGTTTTAAGAGCGTCCCCATTGGCTTGCACGAAGCTTCTCTTTCTCTTGGATCAACAAAAAGCCGCTTTGCTTTCAGGGTCATGATACGACAATGTTTGCCAAGCATCATTACTGCTGTCCTCCTTTCTTTTGGAAGAGCAATCGGCGATGCAGCTGCTGTTCTTTTTACAACCGGTTTTACTGATAATATACCAACTTCCCTGAATCAACCTGCTGCTACCTTACCGCTTTCAATTTTCTTCCAGCTTTCATCACCGATTGAAGAAGTGAAGGCAAGGGCTTATGCCGCAGCGGTTATTCTTACTGTTATAATTTTGACGATAAGTATTCTTTCCAGAATATTTACTAGTAAATTTGATAAACACAGAATAAAATTCTGATTATGGACGCTAATTCTAAAATTCATATTGAAAATCTTAACTTGTCTGTTAAGGACAATATAATATTGAAAGACATAAATATCAGAATTCCAAAGAATAAGATTACTGTTATACTTGGTCCATCAGGTTGCGGTAAAACTACCCTGATGAAAACAATGAACCGACTGACTGATCTTTATCCTGAAATGAAAATCTCAGGTAATATTTATATAGATGATCAGGAAATTCTTAATGAAAATGGTGATGTTACCAATATCAGAAAAAGAATGGGACTCCTGTCGCAACGCCCTTATCCGCTGCCAATGAGTATTTACGGCAATATTGCTTATGGCTTGAAGATTTCAGGAGGATTAAGCAAGAAAGAACTGGACGAAAGGGTAGAGCACTTTCTCAAGCAGGCAAGCCTTTGGGATGAAGTTAAAGGCAGGCTTAAAGAACCGGCCTCTTCTCTTTCTATCGGTCAGCAGCAACGCTTGTGCCTTGCCCGGGGACTTGCTGTAAATCCCGATATAATTCTTGCTGATGAACCTACTTCAGCCCTTGACCCTATCTCAAGTCAGGAAATTGAAAAGAAATTCCTTGAAATTAAGGATAAATATACTATCGTCCTTGTAACTCACATACTAAGGCAAGCCGTTCGTATTGCCGATTACGTTGTCTTTATGTACCTTGGTGAAGTTCTTGAACAAGGTCATGCCGAAGAATTCTTTAACAATCCCAAGTCAGATATAACAAAAGCATATCTGAAAGGGATTTTTAATTAAACTTTAGTATTTCTTCCTGATCTGTTTATCATTTCGCTGACTTCCTCATTGAAATCAGTTGAATTTATTAAGTCTTCGAGAGGTAAAATCATCCTGTATTTCCACTTGTTCTTTTCATCGCTTGGTACATTGATTCTTTCCTTGTCAATTTCACTCCACCGCAGCTTTCCGTCAATTGAAATTATATCCTGAATAGGGAATATCGTCAGCATTGAAGTTGAATACATGTGCTGATTGATTATTTCCCTGCAAATCCATGGTTCTGCAATTAGGGGAGCTTCATCATTGC
>JAGODU010000271.1 GCA_017998095.1 Prolixibacteraceae bacterium
TATAGAAATTCCCACTTAATTTCTGGCGGCAGGATTTCATATTCGATGACCTTACTAAAGCACGCTAATGCGTTTTGGTATTGTCCCTGATCCTCATATATATTACCGATGCCTATCTGACAGGAAAGCGCGTTTACCGTATTATGTAACGAATCATAAATTGATTTGGCTTTTTGAAATTCTTTAAGTGCATGATCATAATCATGCAAACGACAAAAAGTATTACCCGCGTTGTAAGCACACTCCCCGACTTGAAATATCATGTCATGTTTAAAAAATATCTCAGATGCGC
The DNA here is from genome assembly GCA_017998095.1 of Prolixibacteraceae bacterium. The sequence goes on from JAGODU010000271.1 coordinate 293, forward strand.
GACTTAGACAAAAGAGTGCGTCATTTAGAGATCTTTTATATTCAGGTGCATTTTCGTCGGTAATCTGACATATGACCGCCAGATGAATGTAACAATAAGCAGCACTCACGTCATCTCCACTGTCCTCAAAATATTCTTGAGCGGATGACAATAACTCTAATGCTTTCTCTATTTGACCGATTTTATAATAATATATTGATTCATTAAAATTACACTTAGCTATCCCTATCGGTCTATTCAATTCCTCAAAAATTTTTCGCGCAGCATAGTATCGTTCAGGAACATGATTGTATTGTTGGTGTGCCCTGTATAGATTGGCAATGCTAAGGTTACAGTTGGCAACACCCTCAGCATAGCCATTTTGAGTGAATGTTTTAAGAGCGTTTTCATAGCTTTCTAGCGCTTCATCAAATAAAAATTTTGCTTCAAATGCTGTTCCCTTCATTTGAAGACAACAAGCAATCTCATTGGGCATTTGAAGGCTTGATAAAATATCATGGGCATCATTATAGGATTCGATAGCGTTATTGGCGTCTTCCAATCCCATATAAGCATTACCCATGAGCGTATAACAATCGGCGAGCTGAAAGGCATATTGATGATGACTTATGTAAAATGAAAGATTCGCTCTTAGCAGATCAAGTGCATCATTGTATCCATGTTGCTGAATTTGTATCAAAGCCAGGAATCTATTGCATACAGCAAGTTCGTATGAAATCGTGTCATTATCAAATGACGTCTTTGTAATCAGCACATATAAATAAGATTCTGTTGTGTGATTAACATTAATTAAACTGTCCACATGCAAAATTATTTCATAAATATGATCGGCATTAACTCTGTTTTTAAAAAAAATAGAGTCTGCAATACGTAAAGCTTCTTCCTGAGGCATCCTGCCTTCTAGAACATCTTTACCAAGTTTATATATGGGATTAGTAGATAATGACATTTCTATTATTCTTCCACAACTTCATATTCGCATTCATAATAGATAATATCATGATGCGCATCTTTATTTATTTGCTCAAGCCTTGCTATGAAGTTATCTGAAATTATTTTCATCCTTGCTTCATCTGTCGTACCTTCATCACTTACTTCAAATAAAGATTTGGCTGTCCATAATGCTTTCAAGTTGTGTTTCCCGAGGGGTAATCGTGCAGTATATCGAATAACCTTTTTTGTTTCAGCCGTATCAATAAAGCATAAGTCATCATCTTTAAAATCATAAATTACTAAACATCCATCACCCGGCACGTTTTTCAGTGCCCATTCAAAATCATCACCCTCTTTGCATTGATGGATATTGGTACTTTTGTCCAAGCTTGTTCTCGTGCGACTATCGCTCAATATTTGTGATCGTTGCCGAACCGTTGCCAGAAGAAGCAGCTTCATCAACGCTTCTTTAGCCATTGCATTCTTTAAAAGCTCACGCGCAATTTTCTGCCATAAAACAAATTGTGCTACTTCCTTATCCTGTTTCAGCACAAGCTGATTTTCCAGCTCATTCATCATGTCCGCATGGATGTTATCAAGCATTTCAGTCCATTCTTCATAGTCAGGATTGGCTTCAGTTGCTTGTTGCATATCGCTTCCGATCCATTCATTTTTTGCGATCCTGGACATAATAAACTGGGCGCGGTCAATGAACAAGGTTTCGACCATGCCTACTCTCTGGGGTGGATTGAATACGAAGTCCGGCAGCCAAATACCTTGCCCAAGCCGTAAAACGAGGAATCCAAAAAGGGCCATAGAAGGGATGGATACATCAAACACACCCTTTAGTGGATTCGTGTCCGCTGGAACAGTAAAAAAAAGGTTGGGATCTTTTGGATGACGATGAAGTATTACCCAAAAAACGGCCACATCTTTCGGTATGGCGTCCAAATCGAAGAGATAAATATCCCCCCTTTCCGGCTCTTTCTTGCAGTTGTGTAACAACTCGTCGAGGCGCTTATCCTTTTCGACAGCGGAAGCGATCTGCATCCTGAGCTTTTCCAATCTTTCATCTTTTGTCATTATCTCACCGCTTATAGTCATCAATATTTTATAATAACGTCGCCGACATCCATTTGTTCGAAAATATTTTTCATTTTTTTATTGCAAGCGATTTCAATAAAGTCCAGTCTTCAGAAATTGTACTCCTTGACTTGCCCATTTCCTTGGCTATTACGGCAAAGTTAGGATCTTTACCTTCGGCAGTGCTGCACATTATTGCGTTCAACAGGCAATGCAATCGACTTTTGACCTTCTTTTGTTTTTTTAATTTGTCGATTTCATTGCTTATTACGTTACAAACCTTGATAATATCAACGCTTGCATCATCTGCGGCATTTGCATCATTTAACGATACTTCTAATTGTTGGAACACTTTTGATGAATCAGACGTGTTGTCTAAAATTGGTATTTCTACATTAAAAGGTTTTGATACGTCTTTGAGGGTATCCACTAAATTCCCAACAAGAAAAGCGGCGATGCCCGCTGCTTTCATATAAAGAATCAACTTGGTAACAATGCGCCGGCTATTGTCGTTAAAGGTTGCAACATGATCTATAATTGTTTCAAATTCGTTATGATTTATAACGATTTGTTTTATTGTACTATTATCAGAAAGTGCGGCTTTCTCGTATGCATCATCAAAAATGCACACTGTTCTATTTCTGATTTTCCCGCCATTCCCAAGGTTGTCAAATTTGAGCACTTTTGATTTATTCAGATCATCGAGAGCATTCTCTACGTTCTTGAAAATTGCAAAGCCCTGCGAGTCGTTTGCCTGCTGTCGCTCATCAAGAAAATGTTTAATGTTTAAAAAAACAAACCCATCAGCAGTTTCCTCTTTTGAAACACGTTCTTTTATAGAACGAATGCGATTGACTATTGCGAATTCATAACAATCCCAGAGGATATCAAAAAATGCGTCTTTATTGTTCCAACTCGTGTGCTCCGGATAACCAAGCACACGTGGGGGAAGATGCCAGAGGTTACGTTCATGTATTTTACTATTTAGAACTTTCCCAATGATCTCAAGAATTTCATCCGTCGGGAATTTCTCGCAATTGAATGTTTTGATATACCTTGTCAGGGGGGTGCTCATGAATCGTCCTCCCATGGATCTGGGTGATCTTGTACAATATGATCCCTCATCGCAATCACGTCTTTATCAGCAAGGCAGCCAATTTTACGGTTAATGTGATATAGAGCTAATTTCCGGCAACGTATATAATGGCTCTTCAGTATAAATGCCGTCGTTTTTGTCAGACCATTCAGGGAGTCGGGTTCAATAATGTAAGATATATTGTGATAGATTTGTGCGATGTAAGAATTTGAATCAGTGCCGTGAACCAAGATTGCCTTATTAAGTTTTTCTTTAACATACAAACACGCGCCCGGATGATCTTCACGACCAGAGTATTGGAACTTCCAAAAATCATCATTTATGCAATAGACTGATCCAACAAGGTCTTGATCCGTTATCACACTATCTTCTGCTTTTGTTTGAATTTCAAAATAATCATCGTCTTTGAAATCAGTTTTTCTATATTTTTTTGACTTGCCTCTACTCGTATTGTTGCTCTTCATCCTGTTTCTCCCTAGAGAGATCTTGAATGTTCTTTATCATTCCCTTTACCCGAAATTGACAATCTTATAAGCCATTTTAAACAATAATGCAAAAATTATCGAACAAATAACAGCAAGCAGCGTTACTAGGTTGTGAAAGCGACTGATAGAAAAAATATTTTCGAACAGATGGGGCTGAGTGAAGTTATTAGGGTGTAGAAAAAAGGAGATTTTATCATGCTGGGAACGATACTGTGGATAATCGTAGCTATATTGGTCATTCGCCCTTTTGTGGGTGGCGGCAGCATTGCGTTTAGGGGCACGGAGAAATACCGGCAGTATGAAAGAGATGCTGACGCAAATGTGCGGGAGAGATTAAAAAACGGATCGGGAAGCACGAAGGAGGAGCTTCAGGAATGGTGGGACACCTATCACAAATAGATGAAGGCTTTCAGAAAAGTAGATTGTATCAATGCGTAAAAGGCGGCAAGCGTGATTAAATACAACTTCATTAGACGCAAAAGGTGAGTACAAAGGAGGTCATATGTTAGAATTGTTATTTTGGTTTGTAGTTGGCTTCGTAATCGTCATGTATATTCGAATATACATTGACGAAGGTGGCGGAGGAATTGCAATAAGAAACTCAGACAAATATAAAAAATATCAAGAAGAAGCGGATAGGAAAGTGGAAGAGTTACTAAGAAATAGACCACCAAGTTCAAAAGAAGAACTTATGGAATGGTGGGATACCTACCATAAAAAGGACTAGAGGTACATTCGATGAGTGCTGCAATTTAAATTCCCTACTCAGCCATCGAAGAGGGAGGTATGATAAATGGAACTGTTC
>JAGODU010000272.1 GCA_017998095.1 Prolixibacteraceae bacterium
GCGTATTAACCTTTCCTGCTCACGGATTTGCCGCTTAATCGTATCAAGCTCTTTTTCCAGGCTATTTATCATATCCTTCTCCCATTGGAAGATACGTTCTTCCTCTTCCTTAAAGTATAAGAGATTTCGCGAGTCAATCTGCTGTAATTTCCCTTTTCGATGCTGTTCTGCACTCTCTTTCAATTTACGCTGTTGTACAGGGGTAAGTCCTGTTGGTTTGACTTCACGTCCGGCACAAAGAAACAATTTCTCACATAATTCCTGAGACAATGGTTGTCCGTCTTCTGTATATGCCGTAAATAAGCTGTATTGTTCTGTATCGAATGCAGAAACATCAAGTGACGAAAGAAGCAGGTATCCGCTTTTCCCTTTTAATTCTTCCGGCAAGATTACATTTAATTTGGTATCCGACGGTGAAAATATAACCTTACCACCAGTAACTTTTATAGCTGAAGCTTGCTTTAGTACATATTGTGCAAGCGGATGCGACAGTCGGTAAGGTATCCCATCGGTTTCTTTTCTTGTTATAAGACAATACTTACCTTTTGGTGATTCACCAATACACTCTTTTAAAATAAATGAATAATCACTATCGTTGAATTCAGCTTTATCACCTAAAATGAATTTTGTAAGCTCCCAGAAAATATATTCGTATCGATTTATGAAAGCACAGGTGTGTTCTTTTGCTAATCTCAACCGTTCCTGAACTTCCACGTCAAAGGTTTTCAGTACTTGTTCTTTTACATCTTTCAGGCGCGTATTAATTTTACTTTCCAGTTCGGCTTGAAGTTTTTCAAACGCAGCACTGATCTCAGCTTCGGTTCGACATTCCTGGTATATGAGCCATATACGCTTTTCAAAATCGACACCATCGATTTGACCAAGTATTTCATCGGATGCCCCGAACACGTCGCTAAACAATTTAAATTTATCATTTAGCAGTTCGAACACACGCAAATCGTCAGGTTTCTCAGCATCCTTAGGTATCGCCCATGCCCATCCCAATCGCACTGCACCTTTTATTCTACCCTGAACACATAAAACTTGGACTCTCCGCTCAGAAATTCCCCATTTTTCTGCTGCTTGTTTTGTTGTAATATAATCCATTCAACCCAACCTCACAGTATTTGGCTTATATATTAATTATAATCGGAGAAACGAACAATAGCAACATAAAACCAAGTCTCTAATGTAATATTCTACTATTCATCCATCCTGTCTCCTCAACCCCTATCAAAAATGCCCGTTATCTAATCTGTCAACTCAACCCTACCAATTTTTGAGTTCATATTTTACCTCAAAAATAATCGTCGATATGTTTCCATGTACGTATTTTTGCCCTTTAGGTTGAGTAGACAACTTGGATGTACTTCCGAAAACTCAGTAAAATCAAGACTTACACCCTTGTCATCAATACCACGCACTCAACGTGGCTTGAGTTGCTTGGATTGATGTCTTGGGCTAATTTTTTGAACCTTACGTTTACGGGAACATGTCAATGAGTTTTTCGGACATTTTTGAAAAATCGCTGTTCACGGGAACATATCTACGCAGGAAGTATATCAGCATAGCCCATTGAAACCTAAAATATGACTCTTGAGGAATAAGTCGTCTTCCTCCACTACTTTACTTTTTTGATTTTCAAGCATGTCTTTAGCAGATCATTCCTAAAGTCAATGTCAAATTCCCTGTAATGCTGGCTTTCTCCCCATTGCCGCATTGATTCATGTTCCGGATGCTTAAGGTCATTCCATGCTTCAAGAAATTCTTTGTAACCGCCAAAACCACCTACATCTTCCGGCGGACAAGCCCCCGCGCCTGCAAGTATTATAGGGTAACCAAACTCATAATCTTCAATGGTTTTTTCCAGTTCAATTTTATGTCTCCAATAATCGCCAAAGTCATAAATGTACTCAAGGGTCTTATATTTTTCCAGATAGTTATCAATTTTGACCGTTTGAGGCTGTCTAACGGTTGTTTCAATTATCCTGGCTATAATGCCATGAGGGTCTTCCTTTCTTGTTGGCTTTTTGCTTTTGTACTTGGCAGAGTAAAATTTAAATACCTCATAGGATTCTTCGTCATTTGTAATTCTGAGTTTCTCCTGCGGAAACTCAAATTCATAAAGATGATAATCCCGCCAACCCATTGAAAATTGTATTGTGTCATGCAGGCGTCTGAAGGTAACATCCGCCGGGATAACTACCCTTCTCCATATTAGTGGTTCGGAATCAATTAATTCGATTTTTATCTGAAAGGCTTTCATCACTTTCACCTGAATTCCTTTCCCGTTATTCTTTTAATCACTTTACAGAACTGCCTCCATTCTTCTGGAAACTTATTGTCGCCATATTTTCTGACGGTTCTCCCGTCTGTAATTATTTCAACGCTCCATTGAGTCCCGTCACAGACTCCGGGTTCTACGTATTTTGCTTTCCAGTTCAGCAGATTGATCTCTTTTAAACTCTTAATGAATTCTTCTGCAGTTTTATTTCGGATGGATCTTGTACTGGTTTTTTCAGAACCACCCTCTTTGAACAGCCATGTAGTTTTAAGATTTTTCAAATCAATATCTACATGATAATACCCGCCAAAGTAACCACCCACTGATGCTTTAAGCCCTTTAATCTGACCGTATATGATGTCAAGCACCTGCTCCCGGTTCCACTCATTTTTACAATCCTTGCAGTAGTATTCCGGACCGCCTTCTATAATGCAACAACCGCCCAATTTTACTTTTCCGGCTTCAGCTTCCTGAAAAAGCTTAAAACTCGGCATGCCATATACAATTTTAACCGAATTCTTAGACCCGCATTTAGGGCATTTTTTATAATTAACAGCCACTTTTCCGCACCTCTTTGCTACATAGCAGTCATTATTAATCCACTACTTCTTTGCCTTATCTATTTCTGAGGTCATACCTGATTTTTATAGTCGAACTATAACCGCTGGGAGTAGTATGTAAAACTTCATCACCAGGCATCATTTTCTCATACATAATCCTGCATATCTGCGGCATCCTGTTTTTCATACCCATCTGCTTATGAATATCCCCTGAAACCAAATCAATATAGTCCTCGCCTCGCAATTTTGCTTCCTGTAACAATTTTTCTATATACTGCCTTACATCATCGGCTGTTTTCCCTTGTGAACCCGTAGCTTCAACAGCCACCCTGACACTATCTTTTGCTCTTTGTACACGTGCTCTATGCCCCGTATTGTTTCTGTAACTATCGTTTCCAAATCTGGCAAGCCACACAACCCGCTCTAATTCTTCATCAGATAAAGGTTGTCCCAGCAAACCCTGTCTATTCCAAAGGCCGCTGTTTGCAATCTCAGGCACAGGGCTATGCAAACCAAGCCAATTGCTGCTCGGGCCAAATGATGAATGCCTGTTTAGTGATGCAATAATACCTTCTTCTAACCTCAATCGCTCAGCTTCTTTATCAACCGGAAAACAAACAAAGGTGATGTTATCTCTTAAATATCGGCTAATTTTTGCCTCAAGTTCAGTTTCAAGCCCTTCATTTATTAAGTGTCCATAGTTTCTTTCGTTTTCAGAATTATGCATATCAATTTCCCACACTTGTAAATATGGATCCGATGCCATTTTCAAAAAAGCCCTACCGATATTTTTACGGAAAATACTACCGTCAGCATCCTCTTTCACAAAGTGATCTCTTAATCTTTGCAACAAACGGTCTTGACCTCTATGGGTACCTACTCTGACTATTCTATCCATACCATGATAATTCTCGCCTTTTTCAAACATTATATATATACCATTTTTATAAGGAATACTGTTAATTATTGACCAATCCAGACGAGGCAAACTATTAAAAAGCATATGAAGAACCTTTGTTTTATCCGATTCTTTTTCAAGCTTAATCAATCTCTCTAACTCTGGAATCCATTCCCCTTGACGTTTACCTTTCAAAGGAAGCCAAAAATGATTCATATGGGGCAACAAATTTTCATGATAAACTTCACCAGCTAAAACAATAAACTCATCATGCTCTAGATCTGAAACCTTTCTTAATTCGTTTAGCACCATTTCTGCCCATGCACGGCGTTCCTGAGTACTTTTATCTTTCAAGGTTTCATTATAAGGTTCGATAATCATGTTCTCTGGTATTAAGCCATATTTTGCAGAAAGGATAAATATTTTATCTGCAATAAGCTTTGCAAAAGAAAAGGCCAGCTGAAACCGCGAGCTTTCTGAATATAAATCTTTTGCTTGGCATTTATATGATTTTTTCCTACTTGTGCAAGAAATCAAAGCAATTTTCATTTTTGTTCGCCACCTATAATTTAAATCTTAAACAAATCGAAACATGCGCTATTTCAGCATGTCCCAATTATTCAAATGATTGTTAACATCAAGTCTTTTCTCAGACTTCAAGCTATGTTCATAACTACCAGAGCGATGTTCGAAGCTTTTGCTATAATAAAATTTAATTATTAAAGGTTTTTTGGCATCAGGTTTGAAGACCTTTATATCGCAAACTATATTTCATAAGGAATTCGAATCCGGATTCCGATTGCATGATGAATAACTCATCAGTTAATCAATCCTTTTACTCAATGCTAATCATTATCTCTTTCATGCTGTCAATTAAATAGTCCTTTTCAGAATCTGACACCTCGCTGTTCTCTTGCAGTCTGGCAATATAGGATTTAATAATATCTTT